>JALVLL010000180.1:10130-26875 GCA_027027485.1 Candidatus Bipolaricaulota bacterium
ACGAACTCCATCTCTTCGGTGTCGCTTTTGTACACCAACTTCAGCACCCCTTCCTCGGTGGTCTCGGCCTTGAAGGAGAGGCCGCCGATCTCCGTCTTCCCGGGGTTCCAGAAGAGGGGATGGATCTCCTCGCCCGGTTCCCCGTCCACGTACTCGATCCAGTCGGCGCCCACGACGACCTCTTTGACCCCCGCCGTGGAGAAGGTGGTGACCCTGAGCTTGCCATCCTGAAGGGGCTCGATGATGACATAGAGAGTGCCTTCCTCCACGACCTCATCGCCCTTTTTGCGGACCTCGGAGTACTGGAGCTTCACCCGGGAGCTAGGGGGCTGCGGGGCGAGCTTACCGGTCTCCTCGGCGACGACCGGGGGCTTCTCCTCACCGCCGGCTTCCTCTTCCTCTCCCTCTCCTCCCACCGGGGGCTTTATCGGCGGCTTCACGGGGGGCTTGACCGGGGGCTTCTCCTCACCGCCGGCCTCCTCTTCCTCCCCCTTTCCTCCCACCGGGGGCTTTATCGGCGGCCTGATGGGGGGTTTGGGCTTGGGCTTTTCGGTGATGAGGGTGAAGGAGTAAAGGATCTTGTCGAACGTGTCCGCGTAGAGGTCTACCTTATCCGGCTCGGCGGTGAAGGTGAGCACATACGCCCTCTTGCCCTCGATCACCGCGACTTGGGAGAAGACCAAATAGTAACCGTAGATGCTTCCGGCGTAGGCGATGATCTTGGCGGGCTTCCCGGAGATGGTGTCGTCATAGATCCCCAGTAAAGTGAAGTCCTCTACCACGCTTTGGAGACCCGGAAGGGCCTCGTTCAGGTAATCCTCCAGGCTCATGGGATAGGGGAGTTCCTCCACGGTGACCACCACGTTCTCGTTGAAGGTGTCCCATGTGTCTTCGTATGGAGCGTAAAACGCGATGTAATCTTCCTCCTCCTCGATGGTCCAACCGACGGGATAGGAGATCTTGAACCCCCACTCCTCGTTGATGTACTGGAGGTAGCTTTGAGAGATCCCCGGGAAAGCTACTAAGAGGGCGAGGGCTACTAAAAATATACCTTTGTACATCACAATAAACCTCCTTTCGCGGCGGATATTTTAACCGGGGGAATTTTAACGGGAGGAGGCTTTAGGATAACCCGGAATCAAATCACTCCCAGCTCCCTCAGGGCGTCCAGGACCGAGGGAGGGGGATCCGCGAGCAACCACCCCGCCTTGATCCAAAGCCCGGGGATCACCGCCGCCCGGTATACCCCCCTTTCATCGGGAAAGATCGGGATGAAACGATCGCCTTTGCGTTGGAAGAACCTGACTTCGTTCCGCTCGGGATCCACGATCCAGTACTCCCCGACCCCGCCGAGCTCGTACTCGGCCAATTTCTCGCCGTAGTCCCTGAGGCGCGATTCCCGGGAGACCACCTCCACCACCAGGTCCGCCGGCCCCTCGAGGTATGTCTCCCGCAGGCGGCCCAGGTTCTCCTTGCGGACGAAGAGGACGTCCGGCTCCCTCCCCCGCTTCAAGGGTTCCAAATACATCTGGAACGGAGCGCCGAGCACAAGTCCTAGATCATGTATGCGCACATAAGCATCCAACAGGCCTAGGATGAACTTCTGCACCTCCTGGTGGCGCCGCGATGCCGGTGAATACATCACCACCTCCCCGTCCACCCACTCCGCCAGGGTGTCCTCGTCACACCAAGCGAGGAACTCCTTATAACTCATGCGTGTGACAGCGATGTCCCTCTTCTTCATGGCCTAACGACTTTATAAGCCATCCCCGCGGCGCCGCAACTTGGCCTCCCAGCGGCGGGTGGGCTCGGCGGGGATTCCCGCTCGGGCGAAAAGCTCCGTGAGCTCCCGAGCCAAATCCAGGAAGAACTCATCGGAGAGGGCGTAATCGAGGCCGTGAGTGTGATAAAGGTAACGCACGCGTCAGGGGTAGTTCATCCGGTCGATGACCACCCGGTCCACCGCCCCCGAAAGCATCCCCACGAGTCCCTCGGGGTCCATGGGAAGCATCGGGCCCACGAAGGCATAGGTCCTCACTCCCCTCCTTTTCAGCTCCCTCAAAGCCCGGATCCGCAACGGTATGGGAGGGGCCCGCGGCTCGAAGAGCCTGCGGATCCCTTCCGAATCGGTGGTGACGGTTATCCCCACCTCGGCATCGAGCTCGGCGAGGACCCCCGCGTCCCTCAATACCAGGGGGGATTTCGTGAGGACACGGACCCGGAAGCCCCGCTCCCGCGCCGAGTTTCCCCTGAAGACCTCGAGGATCCTCTCGGTGAGGCGGAGCCTCGCCTCGATGGGCTGATAGGGGTCGGTGGATATCCCGATGGCGACCATGCCCGGCGTGGCGCGCTTTAACTCCTCCCGAAGGAGCGCCGGGGCGTTGGCCTTCGCTTCCACGAACTCCCCCCACCTACGCCCCCGGTCTCGGACCCAGGGCATCCACGACACATAGCAGTAACGGCAACCGAAGGAGCACCCGAGGTATGGGTTCAAGGAGTAATCGACCCCCGGGATCCTCGAGGGGGTGAGGATCCTCTTCGCCGCGATCTCGCTGACCTCCATGCCCGAAAGATCATACCCCCTTGCCCCTTGGCCCACCGCGCGTTCCCCGTTAAATTCGGGACAACGCCATGAGTTTCGGCAACATCGTCATCCTCGTCCTCATCGTGGCCCTTTTGGGGGTCGTTCTGCTCTCCCCCGAGGAGGGCGTACCCGGCGCGGATTTCGGGATCGTGGGGAAGGCGGCCCCCGGCTTCCGCCTCCGCGATCTCGACGGGAACCTCTGGGAGCTCGGGGACCATTTGGGGAGGCCCATGGTGATCTCGTTCTGGACCACCTGGTGTGGGGCTTGCAGGAAGGACCTCGCGATCCTGGAGAAGTTCCATCGGAAGTACGGGGAAGATTTCGTGGTGGTCGGTGTCTGTCCCGAATACTGGGATAGGGTGCCGGAGGTGCTGAGGGAGCACCCCGTGAGCTTCCCCATCCTCCACGATCCCAACGAGCTCGTCACTAAAAGGTACGAGCTCCTCGGCGAGAGGACCCGCTACCCCTTCACCGTCTTCGTGGATCCCTCGGGGAAGGTGCGCTGCGTGTGGGCCTATGCCTTCAAGGACCTGAGACACATGCTGGAGGTGTTGGCCAGGTGCGGTTTCAGCCGCTAAAGGGGCGTCAGTCGCCGAGGTAGGCGATGGCCTCGATCTCCACCCGGGCGCCCTTGGGGAGCTCCTTCACCGCCACGCAGGCCCTGGCCGGCGGATCACCTTGGAAATAGCCCGCATAGACCCCGTTCACCGCGGGGAAGTCCCCCATATCCACGAGATAGATCGTGACCTTCACCAGATCCTTGAGGGACGCGCCGGCGGCTGTCAGGACCTTCTTCAGGTTCTCCATGGCCTGGCGGACCTGTTTCTCGATCCCGCCCTCCACCAGCTTCCCCTCAGGGGTCACGGGGATCTGTCCCGAGATGAACAGAAAATCCCCCGCGCGGAAGGCGGGGGAGTACGGCCCGACCGTTTTGCCTGTTTTGATCGCTTCCCGCATCAGACCCACATCAACCGGGCCATCTCCGCCCCGTCCCCGCGGCGGGGGCCGAGCTTGAGGACCCGGGTGTATCCGCCGGCACGGTCCTTGTAGCGGGGGGCGATCTCCTCGAAGAGCTTCGTGGTGGCCTCCTTGTCTTGGAGGACAGAGAAGGCCCTCCTCCGGGAGGCCTGATCCCCGCGCTTGGCCCAGGTCACCAGCCTCTCCACGAGCCTCTGGGTGGCCTTGGCCCGTGCCGGCGTGGTGTCGACCTTCCCGTGGAGGATGAGGTCCCGGGCCTGGTTGCGCAGGACCGCCTCCCTCCGGGACTTCTCCATGGAGAGCTTCGGGACCTTCCTCCTATGCCGCATTCCCTGCCTCCTTCTCGGAACGCAGCCTGTACCCCATCTCCTTGAGCCTCGCCTCCACCTTCTCCAGGGTCTTCTCCCCGAACCCGTGGATATCGAGGAGCTCCTCACGGGTGTGGGAAAGGAGGTCCTTCAGGGTCACTATCCCCGCCTCCCGCAGGAGGTTGACGGCGCGGACATCGAAATCGAGCTCGGCCAGGGGCCTGGAGAGCTCCTCGGGGAGCTCCTCCTCCGCGGCGGCCTCGGCCTCCTCCCCCATCTCCACGGGCTTTGAGATCCGCAGTAGATGCTCCTGGAGGATCCCCACCGCCTGATCCAGGGCTTCCCTCGGCGTGACGGCGCCGTTGGTCCAGATCTCGAGGACCAGGCGCTCGTAGCCGGATCTCCCGCCCACCCGGGTCTCCTCCACCCGGAAGTTGACCTTCTCCACCGGGGAGAAGTCCGAGTCGATGGGGATGAGACCGATGGGGGCATCCTCCCTCTTGTTGTCGTCGGCCAGCCGGAACCCCCGGCCCACCTCTACCTCCATCTCCACGTCGAGCTTCCCGTCCTCGTTCAGGGTGGCGATGTAGTGGTCGGGGTTCACGATCTCCACGCCGTCAGGGGTCTGGATGTCCCTGGCGTAGACGGTGGCGGGGCCCTGGACGTTGAGGTAGAGCCTGCGCATCTCGCCCCCGTCCATACGGATGGCGAGCCCCCGTAAGTTCAGGATGATGTTGAGGATGTCCTCCCGCACTCCCTCGATGGTGTCGTATTCGTGGTACTTGCCGGCGAAGGAGACCCTCACTATGGCGGCCCCGGGGATCGATGAAAGCAGGATCCGCCTCAGGGAGTTCCCCAGGGTGGTCCCATACCCCCGCTCCAGGGGCTCCACCACGAGCCTCCCGTAGCGATCGTTGTGTTCCTCCCAGTTGATCTTCTCCGGATAAATGAACTCCATCATCACCTCGAGTAGAACTCCGCGATAAGGTTGGTGTCGATGGACTTATCTAGGTCCTCCTCGGCGGGCTCGGAGAGGACCTGGATCTTCAGGGACTCCAGATCCCGGGAGAGCCAGCTCGGAGGGGTCCTTTTTTCGGCGGCCGCTTTTATCAGCTCCCGGAGCTTATCCTTGGACTGGGGCTTCACCTCTATCACCTCGCCGGGCTCGACCCTGTAGGAGGGTATGTTCACCACACGGCCATCGACCATGAAGTGACCGTGGGAGACGAGTTGTCGAGCCTGGGCCCGGGAATCGGCGAAGCCCGCCCGGTAGATCACGTTGTCGAGCCTCTCCTCCAGGATCCGCAGGAGTGCCGTCCCGGTTTTCCCCTTTACGCTCTGGGCTTCTTCCACGTAACGCCGGAACTGTTCCTCCCTGAGCCCATATATCCTCTTGAGCTTCTGCTTCTCCCGCAAGCGGATGGCGTAGCCGGTGAGTCGGCGGCGGAAGCGGCCGTGCTGTCCCGGCGGGAAGGGGCGCCGGTTCATGGCGCACTTATCGGAATAGCACCTGTCGCCCTTCAGGAAGAGCTTGACCCCTTCCCTGCGGCAGAGCTTGCACCTCGGTCCGGTGTACCTACCCATATCTCCTCCCTAACTGTGCGGGGTGGGCGTGACGTTCTTGACCTCTTCCACGGTGATCCCCGAGGACTTCAGGGTCTGGATCACCGCCTGGCGGCCCGGCCCGGCACCGTTGACCGTAACGATCACGGACTTTATCCCGTACTCCTTCATCTCCTTGACCAGGGCCTGGCAGGCCACCTGAGCGGCATAGGGCGTGCCCTTTCGGGATCCGCTGAAGCCCACGGTGCCCGGGGACTTCCAGGTGATCACGTTGCCGTCCAGGTCGGTGAGGGTGAGGATGGTGTTGTTGAAGGTGGAGTGGATGTGGACCCTGGCCCTCTCGAGCTTTATCGCCTTCTTCTTTTTCCGTGTCGCGCGCCTGGCCATGGCTACTTCCTCTTCCTCCTCCCGGCTTTATCGGGGCGCGGTCCCTTCCAGGTGCGGGCGTTGGAACGGGTGCGCTGCCCTCGGACCGGAAGCCCCACCTTGTGCCGTATCCCACGATAGCAGCCGATGTCGATGAGGCGCTTTATGTTCATCTGGACCTCGCGGCGGAGATCACCCTCCACCTTGTACTCCTCCACCGCCCGCTGCAGGGCGGCCACCTCCTGGTCGGTGAGGTCGATGACCTTCTTGGAGGGGTCGATCCCGGTCTTCTCCAGTATCTCCTTTGCCCGGGAGCGCCCGATCCCGTAGATATAGGTTAAGGCGATATCTATCCGTTTCTTGGCCGGAAGGTTAACGCCCGCGATCCGCGCCATCTCTCCTCCTCTATTTCTGCCTCTGTTTGTGTTTGGGGTTCACACAGATCACCCAGAGCCGCCCGTGGCGGCGGACCACCCTGCACTTCTCGCATCTCGGCTTCACCGAGCTCCTTACCTTCATCCTTCTCACCCCTCGCGGTATACGATGCGCCCCCGCGTCAGATCGTAAGGCGAAAACTCGCAGATCACCTTGTCGCCCACCACCACCCTGATGAAATGCTTCCGCATCCTCCCCGAGATCACACACAGGGCCACCTGGCCGTTCTCGAGGCGCACCCGGAACATGGAATCGGGCAACGCCTCGATCACCTCACCTCGCATGCGGATAAGGTCCTTCTTCGGCAAAACTCCTCCCAGATCCAACCCGTGAGGACCCGCGGCCCCTCCGGGGTCACGGCCACCATCTCCTCGTAATGGACAGCGATCGAGCCCGACCTGGTCACGGCCGTCCAACCGTCGTCCCTGACGACCAGGGGCTCATCGTCGCCCTTCACCATGGGCTCGATACAAATAACCAACCCCGCCCGGAGCACCGGCCCCTTCCCCGGGGGGCCGAAGTTCAGGACCCGGGGGTCCTCGTGGAGTTCGCGCCCGATCCCGTGGCCGGTGTACTCCTTGACGACGTAATAGCCCGCCTCACGGACCGTGGATTCTATGGCATGGGAGATATCCGAGAGGCGACGCCCAATGGTAGCGAACCCAACGGCCCTCTTCAAGGCATCCCGGGCCACCGCCATCATCCGCTCCGCTTCCTCCGATACCTCCCCTATCCCCACCGTGATGGCCGCGTCGGCATAGAACCCCTTCCTCACGAAACCGAGGTCCAGGGAGAGGACATCGCCCTCCCGGAGGACCCTCTCATCGGAGGGGATCCCGTGCACCACCTCCTCGTTCACCGAGGCGCAGAGGACGGAAGGGAAGGGGCGGCGGTGGAGCTCATCGGTGTAGCCCTTGAAGGCCGATTTGGCGCCGGCCTCCCGGATCCTACGCTCCGCCAGGCGCTCCAGCTCCCCCGTGGTGACGCCGGCCTGGGCCCTGAAGGAAAGCTCCACCAGGATATCGCGGAGGATATGGGCGTTCTCCTCCATGACGGCGAGCTCCCTCTCGGTCTTGAGGACGATCATCCCCTGATCGCCTCCGCGGCCTGGGAGAACACCTCGTCCGGGGATCTGGAGGCGTCGATCTCCCGGAGTATCCCCTGCTTTCGGTAGTAGTCGATGAGGGGCGCGGACTGCTCGAGGTAAACCCGGAAGCGCTTGCGGATCACCTCTTCCCGGTCATCGGGCCTCTGGTAGAGCTCGCCGCCGCACTTGTCGCATACCCCGGGGACCTTCGGTGGATTGGTGATGAGGTTGTAGTTGGCACCGCACTTCCTGCACACCCGGCGGGCGGAAAGCCTCCGCACCACCTCCTCCTCGGGGATCTTGAGATAGAGGACGAGGTGGATGGGGACGATCTCCCTGAGGCCTTCCGCCTGGGAGATGGTGCGCGGGAATCCGTCGAAGAGGAAACAGTCCTTCGAGTCGCCCACCCGCTCCCGCACCATCCCCAGGATGACCTCGTCCGGGACGAGCTCCCCCCGTTCCATATAGCCCTTGGCGAGCCTCCCCAGCTCCGATCCCTTGGCCACCTCCTCCCGGAGGATATCCCCGGTGGAGATGTGCACGAACCCGAACTCCTCCACCAACCTGGACGCCAGCGTTCCCTTGCCCGCGCCGGGGGGACCAAGAAGGACTACGTTCACCGCCGCCTCCCCAGGAAGGCCGCCCCGGCCCCCTTGATCAAGGACTCGTAGTGGTGCATCACGAGGTGTGCCTCTATCTGCATGATGGTGTCGATCCCCACGCCCACCACGATGAGGAGCGAGGTGCCCCCGAGCCAGAACAGGGTCCCCGCGGCGACCCCGCTCACCGCTCCGACCACATACGGGAGGATCGCTATGGCCGCCAGGAACAACGCCCCCACCAAGAGGATCCGGTTGCTCACCTCCTGGAGGTAGGCGGCGGTGGGGGCACCGGGACGCACCCCGGGGATGAAGCCGCCGGCATCCCGGAGGTTCTTGGCGACATCGTCGGGGTCGAAGATGATGGCGGAGTAGAAGTACGCGAAGAAGATGATGAGCACAACGTAGATCCCGAGGTAGAGCGGGTGGGGCGGGGAGAGGTAGCGGGCATAGGGTGCGGCGGCCGGAATCGCCTTCAGGACCACCGAGGGAAGCTGCAGGATCGCCAGGGCGAAGATGATGGGGATGACCCCGCCCTGATTCACCCGGATGGGGAGCTGCGCAGAGTGCCCACCGTAGATCCTGCGCCCGGCCGTCCTCTTGGCGTATTGAACGGTGATCTTGCGCTGGCCCTGCTGGAGGACCGTGGCCGCCGCGATCACCACTATGAACAGGGCCAGGAAGACGATGAGCCAAAGTGGGCTTATCCTCCCCTCGCGGATATCGGAGAAGATGCTGCCGAGGTAATAGGGGTAGCGGGCGATGATCCCGGCCATGATGATCATTGAGATGCCGTTCCCGATGCCGTTTTCGGTGATGCGCTCGCCGATCCACATGAGGAACATGGTGCCGGTGGTCATCCCGATGATGGCGTTGAGGAAGAAGAAAATGGTGGGACGGGCGAAGCCGCTGTTCACGGCCAACATCGCATAGCCCACGGACATGATGGCCGCCATGCCCACCGTGCCCCAGCGGGTGTACTTGGTGAGGATCTTCCGCCCCTCGCGGCCCTGCTGCTGGAGCTCCTTGAGCTTGGGAAAGACCGAGATGAGGAGCGACATGATGATGGAAACGTTGATGTAGGGGATCACCCCCAGGGCGAAGAGCGAGAAGTACCTCAGGCCTCCCCCGGTGAACATGGAGAGGAACTGGAAGAACCCGCCCCACATCCGGGAAAGGGCTTGGGAGAAGGCCTCGGTATCCACCCCGGGGACCGGGATATGGACGCCGATCCGGAAGACGGCGAGCATAAAAAGCGTATAGAGGATCCTCTGCCTCAGCTCCGGAACCGCGAAGACCCCTCTGATCCTCTCGAACAACCTATACCTCCTCGGCCACTCCCCCGGCGGCCTCGATCTTCTCCCTGGCCTTCTTGGAGAACCTGTGGGCGCGGACGGTGAGGGCCTTGGTGAGCTCACCGTCCCCCAGGACCTTGAGACCGTCCTTCAGGTCCTTGACGATCCCCCGTTCCAGGAGCACCTCCGGGGTCACCACGTCCCCGGGCTCGAAGTACTTCTCCAAGGTCCCCACGTTGACGATGGCGTACTCGATCCGGAGGGGATTGTTGAAGCCCCTCTTGGGGAAGCGCATCCAGAACGGGGTCTGCCCTCCCTCAAAGGTGGGGGGAACTCCGCCGCCGGAGCGGGACTTCTGTCCCTTGGTCCCGCGGCCGGACTCGTGCCCCCCGTGACCGGAGCCGTATCCGCGGCCGACGCGTTTCCCGCGCTTTTTAGCCCCGGGGGTCGGCCTCAGGTTATGAAGGCCCAGCATCTTCTACCTCCGTCTTCTCCTCTTCCCTCTCGATCCCCAGGATCTCCTCCACGGGCCTGTCCCGGAGTTGGGCCACCTGCTCGGGGGTGCGCAGGCGGGAGAGGCCATCCAGGGCGGCCCGGGCCAGGTTCAAGGGGTTGGTGGAACCCAGGGCCTTGGTGAGTATATCCCGGATCCCCGCCGCCCGGCAGACCGCTCCAACGGTCCTGCCGGCGATGACACCGGTTCCCGGGTAAGCGGGCTTGAGCACCACCCTGGCGGCCTTGAACTCGCCCACGATCTCGTGGGGGATGGTCCCATCGACTACGGGGACCTCCACCATGTGACGCAGGGCGTCCCGGATCCCCTGCTGGATCGCCTGGGGGATCTCGATGGACTTCCCGATCCCTACCCCCACGTGGCCCTGGCCATCGCCGGCCACCACCACGACGCGGAACTTCATCCGCTTGCCGCCCTTGGTGACCTTCCCCACCCGACGGATCTCTATCACTTCGTTGATGATCTTCTGCGGCTCCACATTTATCTGCCTCGGCATATCAGAACTCCAATCCCTCCTCCCTGGCGGCCTCGGCCAGGGCCTTGACCTTGCCGTGGTAGGGGTAACCCCCCCGGTCGAAGACCACCTTGCGGATCCCCTTCTCCAGGGCCCGGCGGGCGATCAGCTTCCCCACCTCCCGGGCCGCCTCGATGTTATCGGAGCGGATCTTCTCGCGGAGCTCCGGGTCCAGGGTGGAGGCCGCCACCAGGGTCCTGGAGCCTTGGGGCGGCGAGTCGTCGATGATCTGGGCATAGATGTGCCGGAGGGACTTGAAGACGAAGAGCCTCGGCCTCTCCGGGGTGCCCGAGACCTTCTTGCGCACCCTACGGTGGCGGATCTTACGGCGTTCATTGCGGCTTAGGCCCCTGGTTTTCATCCCGCCTTCACCCCCGCCTTGCCCGGCCTGAGCCTCACCACCTCATCGGCGTAGCGGATGCCCTTGCCATGGTAGGGGTCCGGCGGCCTGAACCGGCGGATGTCCGCGGCCACCTGCCCCACCCGCTGCTTGTCGATGCCGCGCACGATGATGGTGTTGTCCTTGACCTCCACCTCCACGTCGTCCGGAACCCGGAACTTGACGGGGTGGGAGAAACCGAGCTCCATCACCAGGGTCTTCCCCTCCATCCGGGCTTTATACCCCATCCCCTGGATGAGGAGCCTCTGCTCCCACTTCTCCTTCACGCCCCGGACCATGTTGGCGATGAGGGCCCGATAGAGGCCGTGACGGGCGCGATAAGGGGCCCGGTCGCCCTTCCGGCGCACTCGGACCTCCCCCTCGGCCACTTCGATCTCCACGAACTCCGGTTCGTAGCGCATCTCCAGGCTCCCCAGGGGGCCCTTGACGAGGACGCGGTCACCCTCCACTTTCACCTCGACCCCCTCGGGTATGGGTATCGGCCGCTTCCCTATCTTGGACATGTTCCCACCTCACCAGACCTCACAGATGAGCTCGCCGCCGATGTGGCGCTTGCGCGCCTCCCTGTCGGTCATGACCCCTTGGTTGGTGGAGAGGATGGCGATCCCGAGGCCGGCCCTCACCTTCGGGATCTCATCGGCTCCCACATAGACCCTCCGGGAGGGCTTGGATACCCGCCGCATCCCGGTGATGGCCGGGACCCAATGCCTGGTCCCCGCCTTCTTGTACTTGAGGTGGATGCGGAGCACCGGATAGGAGCCCTCCCGTTTCACCTCGTAATCCTGGATGAACCCCTCCTCCTTCAGGATCCGGGCGATGGCCTCGAGCATCTTGGAGGAGGGCATCTCTACGGCGTCCTTCCTACGCATGATGGCGTTCCTGATGCGCGCGAGCATGTCGGCAATCGGGTCGTTGACCATGGCGCTCACCTCGCTCACCAGCTCGCCTTCTTCACGCCGGGGATCTCCCCCTCCAGGGCCATCTTGCGGAAGCAGAGCCTGCAGATCCCGAAATCGCGGATATACCCCCTCGGCCGGCCACAGAGCTGGCACCGGTTGCGCTTGCGCACCTTGAACTTCGGGGGCCTCTTGGCCTTCTCGATAAGCGCCTTCCTCGCCATCCTCCCTCCTAGTTCTCCCGGAAGGGGCACCCCAGGGCCTTCAGGAGCGCGTACGCCTCCCGGTCGGTTTTCGCGGTGGTGACGATGATGATATCCATCCCCTGGGGCTGGACCACGTCGTCGTAGGTGACCTCCGGGAAGACCAGCTGGTCCGGTATCCCCAGGGAGTAGTTGCCCCGGCCATCGAAGGAATCCGGTGATACCCCCTTGAAGTCCCTGAGGGCCGGGAGGACCACGTTGAAGAGCTTGTTCAGGAATTCGTAGGCCCTTTCCTTCCTCAGGGTGACCTTGCACCCGATGGGGTCCCCTTTGCGGATCTTGAAGTCGGAGATGGACCTCTTGGCCCGGGTCACCACCGGCCACTGGCCGGTGATCTGGGCCAGGTTCTTCATGGCCCCCTCCAGGACTTTGGGGTCGTCGTGCTTGCCCACCCCCATGTTCACCACGACCTTCTCGATCCGGGGGACCTGCATCGGGTTCTTGTACCCGAGCTCCTTCATCAGCTGCGGCACGATCTCCTTCCTGTATTTCTCGTACAACATCTCAGTCGAAGGTCGCCCCACACTTCTTGCACTGGCGCCTTTTCCTCCCCTCCACGATGGCGTAGCCGATCCGGGTAGGGGTGCTGCACTCCGGGCAGATGACCTTGACGTTGGAGATGTGGATGGGCGCCTCGCGCTTGATGATCCCCGGCTCCCGGATGGTGAGGGTGGGGCGTTGGTGTTTGGTCACGATGTTCACGCCCTCCACCAATACCCGGTTCCTGTCGGGGTAGACCACGAGGACCTTGCCGATCTTGCCCTTGTCGTCGCCGGAGATCACCATGACGCGGTCGCCCTTCTTGACCTTCATCAGACCACCTCCGGCGCGAGGGATATGATCCGCATCATCCCCAGCTCCCTGAGCTCCCGGGCCACGGGCCCGAACACCCTGGTCCCGATGGGCTGCAGGTTCTTGTCCACCAGCACCGCGGCGTTATCGTCGAAGCGGATGGTGGACCCGTCGGAGCGGCGGTAAGCCGCCCGGGTCCTCACGATCACCGCCCTAACGATGTCGCCCTTCTCGAGGTCGGCCGTAGGGATCCTCTTCTGGACCGATCCCACGATGATATCGCCGATCCTTCCCACCCGCTTCTTGCCCAGTATCTGGATGCACTTTATCACCCGGGCGCCGGAGTTATCCGCCACGATGAGTTTCGTCTCGGGCCGGATCATGGTTCATCCCCCCTCAGCTCGCCGCAGTATCTCCACCAGCCGCCAGCGCTTGAGCTTAGAGAGGGGGCGCGTCTCCTCGATGAGGACGATGTCCCCCACCTTGGCCTCCTCGCGCTCGTCGTGCACGTAGTACTTCTTCCGGCGCTTCACGTGTTTGTGGAAGCGCGGGTGCTCGTAGAGGCTCTCCTCCAGGACCACGATGGTCTTCTGCATCTTATCGGAGACCACTTTGCCGATCCTGCGTTTACGCACGGCTCCCCTCCCGCTGGCGGGCCAGTTCCCTTTCCCTCAGGATGGTGAGGGCCCTGGCGATATCCCGCTTGGTCTTCTTTATCTCGGCCGTGTTCTGGAGCTGTCCCGAGGCGAGCTGGAAGCGGAGGTTGAGAAGCTTCCGCTTCCACTCGGCCACCTTCTGCCTGAGCTCCTCGTCGGAAAGCTCCCTGAGCTCCCGGGCCTTCATTTGGCCTCACCTCCGAAGTGGAACCTGGTCTTGAGCCTCGTCGGGATCGGTAGCTTGGAGGAGACAGCGCGATGGGCTTCCTTGGCCTCCTCCAGGGAGACTCCCGAGAACTCGAACAGGATCCTCCCCGGCAGGACCACCGCCACATACCCCTCCACGTTCCCCTTGCCCTTTCCCATGCGGGACTCGGCTGGCTTCTTGGTGTAGGGCTTGTCGGGGAAGATCCGGATCCAGATTTTACCACGCCCTATGGCCCGGGAAAGGGCCGTCCTGGCGGCCTCGATCTGTTGCTGGGTGATCCAGGCGGCCCCCAGGGCCTGGATGCCATAGTCCCCGAAGGCGACCTCGTACCCCCGGGTGGCCTTGCGCTTGAAGGCCCCGCGCTGGCGCTGTTGCTTCCTGAATTTCGTCCGTTTCGGGAAAAGGAGCGCCATATCACATCACTCCTCGGCCTCCGGGGCCGTGCGTTCCTTGGGGGACCAGACCTCCCCCCGGAACACCCAGGCCTTGACCCCGATGATCCCGTATTTGGTCCAGGCTTCGGCCAAACCGTAGTCCACATCGGCCCTGAGGGTGGAAAGCGGAACCCGGCCCTCCTTCATCTCCACCGAGCGGGCGAGCTCCGCGCCGCCGAGCCTCCCGGAGACCCGGATCTTCACCCCCTGGGCCCCGGCGGCCATGACGCGCCGGATGGTCTCCTTCATGGCCCGATAGGGGTTTATCCGATTCTCGATCTGGAAGGCGACGTCCTGGGCCACCAACGGGGCCTCTAGCTCCGGCTTCTCCACCTCCAGGACCCCGATCCTCACTTCCCGGCCGGTCATCTGGGAGAGCTCCCGCTGGAGCTTCTGGATCTCCGATCCCCCGCGCCCGATCACAACGCCGGGCCTGGCGGCGCGGATGGTGATGGCCACCCGCTCCTCCACGGCCCGCTCGATCAAAACCTCCGCGACCCCCGCGCCCCGGTAGTTCTTTTTGATGTGCTTCCGGATCTTGGCGTCCTCGACCACGTACTCGGGGACCTTCTTGTCGGGCGCGTACCAGTTGGAGCGCCACTTCCTCAGTATCCCTATCCTGAAGCCGACGGGATGGGTCTTCTGGCCCATCAGCCCTCCTTCTCCGCCACCACGATGGTGATATGGCTCATGCGGCGCTGGATGATATCCGCCCGACCGAAAGCCCTGGGCTTGAGGCGCCGCATCCTGGGCCCCTCGTCCACGTACGCCCTCACCACCCAGAGGTTGTCCTCGTCCATCTCGAAGTTGTGGACGGCGTTGGCCACGGCGGAATCCAAGACCTTCCTTATGATCCGGGCCGCCTTCTTGGGGGAGAAGGCGAGGATCCTCCGGGCCTCGTCCACGTGCTTGCCCCGGATCTCGTTTATGACGAGCCGCGCCTTCTTCGGCGATATCCTCACGAAGCGGGCTTTGGCCACGGCCTCCTGCGCCATCGCCATCACCTCACTTCGGGGCCGGCGGCTTCTTCTTCTTCATGCCGCCGTGGCCGCGGAAGGTCCTGGTGGGGGCGAACTCCCCCAGGCGGTGCCCGATCATGGCCTCGGTGATGTGGACCGGGACATGGGTCCTTCCGTTGTGGACCTTTATGGTGAGGCCCACCATCTCCGGGATGATCACCGAGGAACGGGCCCAGGTGACGATCTCGTTGATCTCCCCCCGGCGGAACTTCTCGATCTTCTTTATGAGCTTCGGGTCGACATAAGGCCCCTTGTACTTCGAACGGCCCATCACTTCCTCCTCTTGATGATGAGCTTGTTGCTGGGCTTGCGGGGGTTGCGGGTCTTGCGGCCGCCCTTGGTGAGCCAACCCCAGGGGGACTTGGGCGGGCGCCCCTCGCCGGTCCGGCCCTCGCCGCCCCCGTGGGGGTGGTCCACCGCGTTCATGGCTACACCCCGGACGTGAGGCCGCCACCCCAGGTGCCGCCTACGGCCGGCCTTGCCGTGTTTGACATTCTTGTGGTCGGGGTTGGAGACCTGGCCGATGGTGGCCCAGCACTCGATGTGGAACTTCCGCACCTCGCCGGAGGGCAGCCGCACGATGGCCCACTTGCCCTCCTTGGCCATGAGCTTGGCCTCGGCGCCGGCCGAGCGCACCACCTTGCCGCCGGAGCCGGGGTACATCTCGATGTTGTGGATGGTGGTCCCCACCGGGATCGCCCTGAGGGGCATGGCGTTCCCCACCCGGGGCTCAGCCTCCTCCCCGGACATCAGCACATCACCCACCTTGACCCCCTCCGGGGCCAGGATGTAGCGCTTCTCGCCGTCGGCATAGTGCAGGAGGGCGATCCAGGCGGAGCGGTTGGGGTCGTACTCGATGGCCGCCACCCTGGCGGGGACCCCGGCCTTGTCGCGCCGGGACCAATCGATGATCCGGTACATGCGCTTGTGCCCGCCGCCCCGATGGCGGGAGGTGATCCTCCCCTGGTTGTTCCGCCCGAAACGGCGGTGCAGGGGCTCGATCAGGGACTTCTCCGGCTCCTTCTTGGTGAGGACCGAGTAGTCGGGCCAGACGGCGTGTCTGAGCCCCGGCGTCACCGGCTTCCATTTCTTGAGAGGCATACCCGGATCACCCCACGAGATCGATCTTGTGTCCCGGCGCCAGCTTCACGACGGCCTTCTTCCAGGACCTGGTCCTGCCGTAGCGCCGGTCGAGGCGGGTCCGGCGCGGCTTCCCCTTCACCCGCGCCGTCCACACCTTCTCCACCACCACCCCGAAGAGGTCCTCCACCGCCCGTTTTATCTCCGGCTTGGAGGCGTCGGGGTGCACCTCGAAGGTGTACTTCCCCTCGTTCTCTATGGCCCGCCAGGTCTTCTCGGTGAGGACCGGGCGGATGATTATGTCCTCAGGCGATAGCCTTGGCACCGCTCGTCACCCTCCTTCGGAGCTCCTCCACCGCCCTCTGGGTCATGAGGAGCCCTTCGTGGGACAGCACATTGTAGACCGTGACCCCGTCCGTCCTCACACACTCCACCCCCGGGATGTTGGAGAAGGACTTGTACACCGGGACCGTGTGCTCATCGGTGGCGATGACCACCAAGGTCTTCTCCGGGACCCCGAGTTCGGAGAGGACCCGGATGGCCTCCTTGGTCCTGGGGCGCTCGAAACCGAACCGGTCGATGAGGACGAGGTTCCCCTCCTGGGCCCGGGCGGAGAGGGCCGAGATCAGGGCCTGACGGCGCATCCTGCGGGGAAGCTCCAGCCTGCGCTTTATGGGCTTGGGCCCGAAGACCACGCCTCCCCCCCGCCAGATGGGGGAGCGGATGGACCCGTGGCGGGCCCAAGCCCATAAAG
>JALVLL010000181.1 GCA_027027485.1 Candidatus Bipolaricaulota bacterium
GCGCCGCCCTGGATGTGACCGGGATCCCCAGGGTCCGGCGGGGAAGCGAGGCGCTGCTCTTCGACGGTACCGGGGAAAACACCGAGGGCTGGGCCCTGCCGACCCTCGTCCCCATGCTCTCCCGGGCCGAGAAGATCTGGAAGCGTGCCCCCGTGGAAGCTGGCGCGAGGAAAGGCTAACGGGTGAGGGCGATCGCAATGATCGCCCCGATGATGGTCACCCACATGGGAATGAGAACGGAAATGATCATACGATAGAGATTGCGGATCTCCTTGTAAAGCCCGTTTAATTCGGCCCGCATCTCGCGCATTTCCTCCCTTATCTGAAGGATCTCATTTTCAAGACGGCTCAGACGACGATCGATTTGCTCGAAAGCGCCCTCTATTTTGGCCATCCGTTCTTCAAGACTGGTTTGCGCCATGGCGGCATCATTATAGCGGATGAACCGGATGTAGAATGCCCTTGACGTGGACGAGTGGACTGGCTGGATCCTGGTGCTCCTTACAGTGGGAATAGCCATCCTGGGAGTCGCGGTCCACTCCCTTTCCCCAATGCGGATCGTGGAGCCCCCGCCGGGGGAGGAGCTTGGGCTCCCTGCGAGGATCGTGGTCTCCGGCGTACCCGAAGGGGCAAGAGTGGGGGTGAGGCTCCGCGAGGCCACCGGGAGGATCCTCTCGGAGATGGCCCTGGTCTCCCACGGGGGGATTGCCCAAGGCCTCCTTTACTACGACCTCCCCACGACCCCGGAAGGCACCCTCGAGGCCTTCGAGATCCCTTCCGGAGAGGTCCTTGCGCGCCGGCCGGTGAGGCTTCCACGAGAACGGGGACGTTGGGTCAAGGTCTTCCTCCTCGACCGAAACGGGGATCCCTTTCCCGCGATAAGGCGGATCCCAGCCACCGAGGCCATCGCCCGGGAGGCGATCCGGGCTCTCCTTTCCGGCCCCACCCTCATCGAGGAACGCGCCGGCCTCCACTCCGCCGCCCCCGAGGGGACGGAGCTCCTCTCCCTGGAGATCTCCCGGGGGAAGGCCATCGCCGTCTTCTCCGTCCCCGACCCCGAGGACCCGTCCCTGGAGCCCTTCTCCCTGCAGGTAGAACGTACCCTGCTTCAATTCGAGAGTGTCTCGCGGGTGGAGGTCCGTTACGTCCACTTCTAAGCAAAGCTTGTGGGATCCACCCCTTGCCGCTAATTTCGGAGGAAGAAAGGGGGAGGTCCATGAAAGAACATCTTGCCGAGGTCCTCCGGGCGGCCCCGGGTGATTACGCCGAGGTCCGCTGGGAGGAGATCTCCTACTCCAGGGTCCATTTCCAGAGGGATCAGCTGATGGCCCTCGAGTCCTCCCGGGAAGCGGGGGGAATCGTGCGGGTGCTCGCGGACGGGGCCTGGGGGATCGCGGTATTCACCGATCCCGACGAGATCCCCGGGAAGCTCTCCGAGGCGGCGGACCTGGCCCGGGCCTCGGCCAAGCACCTGAAACGCAGGATCGAGCTCGCCCCGGTGGAGACGGTCCAGGACGTGGTCAAGGCCGAGCTCAAAGAGGACCCCCGCGGGATCCCGCTGGAGGAAAAGAGAGCCCTCGCCCAACGCTACAACGAGATCATCCTGGGATATTCCGAAGAGATCGTCTCGACAAGCGTCCGCTACACCGACTCCCTCCGGCGCGTGGTCTTCGCCAATACCGAGGGGACCTACATCGAGCAGGAGATCCCGGACGTGACGTTGCTTTTGGCGGCGGTGGCGCGCCGGAACGGGAACATCCAGCAGGCCTTCGAGTCGCTGGGCGAAGCCGCAGGGTACGAGTTCGTCCGGGATCGGGAGGAGGAAGCCCTGGAGGCGGCCAAGCGGGCGGTGGAGCTCCTCTCGGCCGAGCCCGTCAAAGGTGGAAAGTACACGGTGGTGCTCGACCCTGAGCTCGCCGGGGTCTTCATCCACGAGGCCTTCGGCCACATCTGCGAGGCCGACTTCCTCCTCCGGAACGAGCCCATGCGGAAGGTGATGCAGATAGGGAAGCGCTTCGGGACCGAGGCCCTGAACGTGGTGGAGGACGGCTACATCCCCGGCCGCCGCGGGAACGCCCCCTACGACGACGAGGGCGTCCGCCGCAGGAAGATCTACCTCATCAAGGAGGGAGTGTTGGTGGGGCTCATGCACTCCCGGGCCACCGCCGCGGCCACCGGAATGGAGCCCACCGGGAACGCCCGGGCCGTCTCCTGGGAGCACGAGCCCATCGTCAGGATGCGCAACACCTACATCGAGCCCGGCGAAGCCTCCTTCGAAGAGCTCCTCAAGGGTATCGACTACGGGATCTACGCCGTGGGGGCCTTCGGCGGCCAGACCGAGTTCGAGCAGTTCACCTTCTCGGCCCAGTACGCCTACGAGATAAAGGGCGGAGAACTCGGGAGGATGCTCCGGGACGTGGTCCTCACGGGGAACGTCTTCGAGACCCTGCGGAATATCGAGATGTTGGGAAGGGACTTCCAGCTCAAGGGGGGCGCCGGGGGATGCGGCAAGGACGGACAATCGCCCCTGCCGGTCACCGACGGGGCCCCGCACGTGCGGATCCGGGATGTGATCGTGGGAGGAAAGTGATGGGGATCCTGGATAAAGCCGCGGCGAAGGCCAAGGAGGCGGAGCTTTACGAGGAATTCCGGGAGGGGATCTCGGTCCGCTTCCGGGGAGGCGAGGTGGAGAAGGTGAAGTCGGAGGCGGTCCTGGGAAGGGCGCTCCGGGTGATCGTGGACGGGAAACTCGGCTTCGCTTCCACCGCAGGGGGGGAAGAAGAGGGTCTAGTGGAGGCGGCCCTGGCCTCGGCGAGGCACGGGGATCCCGCCCCCTTCTCCTTCCCGAAGCTTGTGGGCGGGCCCGTGGCGGAGGCCCGGGATCCCGAAGTGATGGGGATAGGGCCCGATGAGCTCCTCTCCTGGGGCGCCGAGGCCTTGAGGGCAATCGGGGAGGAGTTCCCGGATGTGGTGTTGGATGTGTCCCTCTCCCGGGGGGAGGCGGAGATCTCCATCTCCAACACCTCCGGGGGGGAGCGCCGCGAGCGCCGTAGCTACATCGGCATGTACATCGCGGCCCAGGTGATCCGGGAGGGGGATATCTGGCTCCTCTGGGTGGGGAAAACCGTGCGCAGGAAGGCCGACCTCTCCCCGGAGGAGATCATTTCCAAGACGATAAAGTATCTGCACTGGGGTGCGAGGATCGCCGAGCCCCCCACCGGAAAGCCCCCGGTCGTCTTCACCCCGAACGGCGCGGTGGTCCTCTATCTTCCGCTCATGGTGGGGTTCTCGGGGCTCTCGGTGTATCTGGGGAC
>JALVLL010000182.1 GCA_027027485.1 Candidatus Bipolaricaulota bacterium
GCACCAGGACCACCGAAAGCCCGGTGATGAGGCCCGACTTCTGGGCGGTGGTGTAGACGAGGCCCCAGGTCTGGAAGGCGTAACCGGCGAAGAGGAAAAGGCCGAGGGCCAACCCCTGCTTCCAATCGCGGGGGCGGCGCGGCGCAAGAGGTAAGAAGATGAGGCTGGCGATGGCGAAGCGCAACGCGAGGAACCAAAGGGGCGAAGTGTGCCCCATGGCCTCCTTCACCGGGACGAAGCTCCATCCCCAGATGGCGGTGGCGAGGAACAAAGCAAGGGTGGCCATGGGATCAGGCGCAGATGAAGTGGATCACGTCCCCGTCCTGGACCTCGTAGTCGTGGCCCACCCGGCGCCACTTGCCCGCCTCCCGCAAGATCTTGTCGGAGCCTGCCTCCACGAGCTCCTTCCAGGACACCACCTCGGCGAGGACGAAGCGATCGCGGAAGTCGGTGTGGATCTCGGCGCCGGCGTCGGGGGCCTTTGTCCCACGGGGGACGGTCCAGGCGCGCACCTCCGGCCCCTCGATGGTGTAAAAGGTGACTAGATCCAGTAGCTCATACGCCGCCCGTACGAGCCGCACCAGGGCCGACTCGGAAAGCCCCCACTCGGCCAGGTACGCCCGGCGCTCCTCCTCGCTCTCGGCGGCCTCGGCGATCTCAGCCTCGAGCCTCCCCCGGATCACCACATATCCAGCCCCGTCCTCCCGGGCGATCTCGGCCACCTTACGGGTGTATTCGTTCTCCCCCTCGTCGCCGGTGTTCGCGACGTAAAGCACGGGCTTCGCGGTCAGGGGCTTTAGGTCCTTCAAGAGCTCGAGCTCATCGGGCTTTAAGCCCATCTTGCGGATGGGGATGCCCTTTCCGATCCCCTCGATCAGCCGCTCGATCAGCGAGAGCTCCTCCCGGGCGGCCTTGTCGCCCGTCTTCGCGACCTTCTCGATCCGGGCCTTTCTCCGCTCCAAGGTCTCGAGGTCCTTGAGGAGGAGCTCCGTCTCCACGATCTCGATATCGCGGCGGGGATCGATATCGCCCGTGGGGTGAGGGATCTCGGGATCCGGGAAACAGCGGACAACATGGAGGATGGCGTCCACGCCCCTGATCTCAGCGAGGAACTGGTTCCCCAGGCCCTCCCCCTGGGAGGCACCCTTAACCAGTCCCGCGATATCCACCACCTCGATGGCGGTGGGGACCTTCTTCTTCTCGGGGAAGAGCCTGTGGAGGGCATCGAGGCGGGGGTCGGGGACGGCGGCGATCCCGCGGTGGGGCTCGATGGTGCAGAAGGGGTAGGCCTCCACCTTCGCGCCCCCCGCGGTCAGGGCGTTGAATATGGTGGACTTCCCCGCGTTCGGAAGCCCAACGAGCCCGAAACTCTCAGGCACCCTATCGCCTCCCGGAAAGTCGATCGGCTAAGGATATCCGGGGCGCCCTCGATAACAAAACTTCCCAGGTCCGGATCAATCCTCCAGGTGGTCGTAAAAGGCCCTGGGAGAGAGCTCCGGGAAGTCACCGTGGCGCACGAGGTGCCGGCGGATGTCAAGGCAAAGATGGCATTTCGAGACGTACCCCTCGGGGCGCTCGCGGTAACCGTGCTCCACCCCTAGCCGGTAAAGCTCGGAGATATCGGTGAGCAACGCCCGAACCACGGGAAAGGCTTCGAGATCAAGCCCACCCGAACAAAGCGCCTCCAGATCCCGCGCGTCGCCCAAGGAGATCCCGGCACAGAACCCCGGGACGAAGTTCAGGTAGTTGTCCACGTGTACGTGCCAGTCGCGGATAAGTTCCTGACGGCATGAGCTCCCGAAGAAGCTATGGGCCGGATACCTCGGGAAGAGATGTGCGAGCTTGTAGACAGCGCGGCCGCTCAAGAGGAGCTCACAGTAGGGCAGGGCCTCACCCACGCGGAGATATTCCTCGAAGGGGAGCGTCCCCTTTATCCCGAGCCGTGAAAACTCCGTGAAGAATACCCCTTGGTAAACCATGACGTTGCGGAGCCCGAAGACCTCGAGGGCGATCCGCACCGCCCGCTCCGTCCGCTCGAAGGGAACGTGCTCGAGGAGGAACGGGTTGACGCTTATGAGGACTCCATTGAGACCAGCGTCCCGGAGTGCCCTGAAGCGATCCCTGGTTATGTGGTCGTTCACGCACCAGGTGGCGTTCGTTTCCACGAAGAGCGCGGGAATTCCGAGCTCCGCGGCGATCCCGACGAGCTCCAAAAGGAGCTCGAAATTCAAGAAGGGCTCGCCCCCGGTGAAGTGGAGTCCCTCGTTCACCCCCACCGGCGCACGGGGCGGGTAGCGTCCCCGCATGGAGGCGACGAGCTTCTCGAGGACGCGTTCCGCGTCGTCGCGGGGGATCCAGTCCGCCGGCCAGCGCGGGGAGGAAGCATAGAGACAATGGCGGCACGCCCCGCTACATTTGTAGGTAAGGAGAACTCCGGCTGAATAAGGCTTTGGAATCCTTAGAGTTACCATTTCCCTTGTTAATTTAGATAAAGTCGCCTGAAGTTCCACTTTTCCTTAAGCAAACTAAACGATATCCCCAATAGGGGATTGACAGCCGTTTTTTCCCTTATTAGAATGGCGCTGGTAACGTTTTCAAGAAAGGGGGAGTTTACTTGGGCCATCTTGCGATTAACGGAGGTTCTCCTCTTGTTCCGAAAGATAAATTAACTCCCTGGCCGATTTTGACCTCGAAAGATCGGGAGTACGTGAATCAGGTACTGGATTCGGGCATCCTCGCCGGTGCTTTTGCCCCCCATGTTAAGGCCCTTCAAGAGGAGTTCGCCGATTATCTCGGGATCAAATACTGCATCGCCGTAAACAGCGGCACCGCCGCCCTCCACATGGCGGTGGCCGCCGCCGGGATCGGCCCGGGAGACGAGGTGATAACCAGTGCCTTCTCCTTCCTGGCTTCGGCCACTGCTCCCATGCACCAGGGGGCCATCCCCGTATTTGTGGACATCGACCCGAGAACCTACAACATGGACCCCGCAAAGATCGAGGAGAAGATCTCTGATAACACCAGGGCCATCATCGCCGTCCACATCCAGGGCCTGCCCGCGGATATGGACGAGATTCGGGCCATTGCGGAAAAATATGACCTTATCCTCATAGAGGACGCGGCCCAGGCCGCCGGGGCAGAATACAAGGGGAAGAAGGCGGGAACCCTAGGGGATATCGCCGCCTTCAGCCTGAACCAAACCAAGAACTTCCAGGCCGGCGAAGGGGGGCTTTTCGTCACCGACGACAAGGAGTACTGGCTCCGGGCCGATATGGTGCGCATGTTCGGCGAACAGGTGCGCGAAAAGGAACGGAGATCCTACGTTGCCCATACCCTGGGATGGAACTACCGCATGCCGGAGCTCACCGCCGCCATCGCCCGGGCACAGCTGGAACGCTTGGACGAGATCAACGAAAACGCGCGTCGTAACGCACGAATCCTCAACGCGGTGCTGGAGGAGCTCGATGGAATTGAGCCGCCGTACTGCCCCCCCGATCGGACCCACATCTACCACAAGTACCGCGCTCGCCTACGTCCCGAAGCACTCGGGATAAAAGAGAAGGACACCGTGTTCCGCGACAAGGTCCTCTTGGCCCTACAGGCCGAAGGGGTTCCGGCGGTGCTGTGGCAGACCTTCCCGTTGCCCGCAAATCCCCTCTTCCAAAAGAAAGAAGGGTTCGGAAAGGGTTTCCCGTGGAGTTTTCCCGGAGCAAGGGATATCCGATACGATCCCTCCGAATATCCCGAGACCGTAAAGCTCCTTAACTCGTCCATCGTCATTGGCTCGGAGCGCTATCCCATCTTCGCCCAATCGGCGGAAACCGTGGAGGCTTGGGGGGAGGCGATCCGCAAGGTGTTCCGGAACCTCGACGAGGTCCTGGAGGCAGTGGAGCTTCCCGAGGAAGCGGCCTTTGGCCTCGGGGAGATCACCTCCCTGCGATAACGGAAAGGGGGTGGTAACCAGGAAAGAAAAACCGTTTCGGGGATCAACCAAACCTAAAAAGGAGGGTGAGTGTCGTGAAAAAGTGGTTGGTGTTGGGGCTTGGGCTTTTGTTTGTCGGGATCACCGGGCTCGCCGCGGAAAAACCGTTTGAGGGGGTCACCATCACCGTGGCGGTCCACTCCGGACACCACGCCACCCCCTGGTACATGGAGGCCAAGAACATCAAAGATCTTTTAGGCATCACCTTGAACGTGGTGGAAATCAGCCCAGAAGAGATGTACTCCCGTGAGCTCCTCGAGCTTTCCGCCCGCACCGGGGCGTTCGACATCGTGCAGTACAACTCCGCCTGGATCGGTGACTTCGAGCCGTATCTCGTGCCGCTCGATGATTTCATCATCAAGACCGGTGATGATTTCGCTTTCGGCGACTATCTCCCCGGGTTCCGCAACTTCCACAACATGTGGGGCGGCAAGATCTACTCCGTGACCCTGGACGGTGACACCTTCTTGCTCTATTACCGCAAGGATCTCTTCGAGAACCCGGAGGAAAGGGCCGCCTTTAAGGCCAAGTACGGGTATGAGCTTCCCGATCCGCCCAAGACCTGGGATCAGGTGGTGGACCTGGCGGAGTTCTTCACCCGCAAGAAGGGCGAGAAGCTCGCTGGAAGCGTTCTCACCAAGGACTTCTACGGTTATGCCGATCAGGCCAAGCGCGGCCGCGTGTATTACTGGTACCTCTTCCGCTACATCCCCTTCAGCGCCCCCAACCCCCACTACTTCGATCCCGAGACCATGGAGCCCCTGATCAACTCCCCCGCCGCCGTGGCGGCCTTGGAGAACATGAAGGAGCTCCTCAAGTACTCGCCGCCGGGCGTGCTCGGATGGGAGTGGGACGAGCTCTTCAACGCCGCCATGAAGGATGGTCGGGTAGCCATGTGGATCCACTGGCCCGACGAGGGACGCCGCTTCAGCGAGCTTGCTCCCTTGCCGGTGAAGAATCCCCCTGAACCCAAGCTGGGAGTTGCCCCCACCCCGGGCGTGATCAAGGACGGCGTGTACTACCAGTACACCCTGGTGGACTCCGCTTGGGTGGCCTCCATCTGCGCGGATAGCAAACATAAGGATGCGGCTTGGGCCGTACTCAACTACATGTTCGGCGCCGGTGCGGTGAGCCTGAAGTGGGTCATGAGCCCCGAGAGCGGTTGGGACCCGAACCGCTACTCCCACGTGAACTCCCCGCTTTGGCGCGCCAAGGTCCCCGGCATCGATAAGTTCCTGGACACCGAGGTCCAGGCGATGCAGCACGGCTTCCCCTGCCTCAAGATCCCCGGTGCCTTCGAGTACATGGACAAGCTCGACCTCTATATCTCCAAGTACCTGGCCGGGGAAATCGCTACCGCGCAGGAGGCCCTGGACAAGGTCGCCGCGGAGTGGAACAAGATCACCGAGCGCTTCGGGCGCGAGTCCCAGAAGGAGTTCTACGCCAAACTGTGGCAATAATCCCCCACGAAAGGAAGGGCGGGTGGGCCGAGGCGTGGCCCCCCGCCCTTTTTATACTCGCCCGGGGAGCTGAAGGATGACTAGGCGCAGACGCGGCCCGATACTCTTGGTTCTGCCCACAATGGTGATCTTGGTTTTAGTGGTCATCTTCCCCATGATCTATTCCCTCACGGTGAGCTTCCGCTTCTACGACCTCCGGGTACCCCGACATCCCTTTGTGGGTTTCGAGAACTATATTCGCCTGTTTACCGACCCCCGGTTCCACAACGCGTTGAGAGTGACGGGGCTTTTGCTTCTAGGCGAGCTTGCACTACAGTTCCCCATCGGTTTCGGCCTCGCGCTCCTTCTTGCACGTAAGTTCTGGGGGAAGAAGGTCGTCCAACCCATACTCCTCATCCCCATGATGATCACCCCGGTGGTAGTTGGGTATATGGGGAGGTTGCTCTTCGAGACCCGCTCCGGTCCTATTAATTATTTCCTCAACCTCATGGGACTCCCTGGTGCCCTTTGGCATACCTCGGCCAACACCGCCCTCCTCACCGTGATCCTCCTGGATACATGGCAATGGACTCCCTTTATGATGGGGGTGCTGTTGGCAGGGTTAGTCTCCTTGCCCCCCGAACCATACGAGAGCGCCAAGGTGGATGGTGCTTCGAGCCTTCAGATATTCTGGTATCTGACCCTTCCCCTCCTCAAGCCCGTGATCGCGTTGGTGATCATTATGAGATCGTTGGCGATCCTTCAGACCTTCGACATCATCTACGTCCTCACTATGGGGGGACCCGGCACCGCCACCGAGACCATCGGGATCTACACCTACCTTATTGGGTTCCGTTACTGGGACATAGGCCAGGCCTCCAGCGCCGCCTGGGTCCTGGCCATCATGTTGTCAATAGGGGTCACCATCTTCCTAAGAATGATGGGAAGGGAGCGGAGATGAACTTGCGCACACGCAAGATATTTTCGCAGACAATAACCTATATCTTGATAGGGATTGCGCTGATCTTTACCCTGTTCCCCATTTACTGGATGCTCCTCACATCATTCCAGCCTTCGGATGAACTCATGCAATCCCCGCCGCGGTTCATCACCTCACGGCCCACGTTGGAACATTGGCGCTTCGCCATCGAGAACAAGTGGCGATATTTCATCAACAGCCTGATCATATCTTCCTCGGCCACGGCGATCGCCATCTTGGTTGGGTCTCTGAGTGGATACGCGTTCGCACGCTACCGGGTGGGGGGAGACACTCTTCCCTTCTGGATCCTCTCCTTGAAGTTCTTTCCCCCTATCGCCGCCGCGGTTCCTTTCTTTTTGATGATGAACAGGTTACACCTTTTGGACACCCATATCGCGGTGATCATCCCCCATCTCATCATCACCATCCCGTTCGCGGTGTGGATGATAAAAGGCTTCGTGGCCGAGGTCCCCCGGGAGCTGGAGGAGGCTGCCATGATCGACGGATGCTCCCATTTGGGTGTTATCCGACGGGTGACGCTCCCTCTCATCGCCCCGGGTATCGTGGTGACGGCGCTCTTCTGCTTCATCTGGTCATGGAACGACTTCCTTTTCGCGTTGATCCTCACCCGGAGCCATGCCATGACACTGCCGGTGGCCATCGCGGGGATGCGTGAGGCCCATGGGCTGATGTGGGGGGCGGTCTCGGCCACTGCGGCGATGGCCACCTTACCGGTGCTCCTTATGGCGATCGTGTTGCAGAAGTACATCGTGCGTGGGCTGGCGTTAGGCGCCGTGAAATAAGGAGGGCTGGGAAATGGGGGGAACATTGAAATTCGGATTGATCGGGGCCGGAAGGATCGGAAGGCTCCACGCCGAAAACATCGTTCGCCATATCCCGGAGGCGGAGCTCATCTGGGTCGCCGATGTGGTGGAGGAAGCCGCGGCGAAGCTCGCCCGCGAGCTCGGCGTCGTCCGCTGGGGAAAGGACTACGAAGCGGTGTTGGATGACCCCGAAGTGGACGCGGTGCTCATCTGCACAAGCACCGACACCCACGCCCGCATCATCCGGGATGCCGCCGCGGCGGGGAAACATATCTTCTGCGAAAAGCCCCTGGCCCTGGATCTTGGGGAGATAGACCGCGCGTTGGAGGCGGTGGAGAAGGCCGGGGTGATCCTCCAGGTGGGCTTCCACCGCCGCTTCGACCCCAATTTCCGCCGCCTGAAGGAGATGCTCGCGGAGGGGACGATCGGAAGGCCCTGGCTCCTCAAGATCACAAGTTACGACCCCGCCCCACCCCCTTTGAGTTACGTAAAGGTCTCCGGCGGGATCTTCCTCGATATGACCATCCACGACTTCGATATGGCACGGTTCCTCCTGGGAGAGGTGGAGGAGGTCTACGCCGCAGGATCGGTGCTCGTGGACCCCGAGATCGGGGTGGCCGGGGATGTGGATACCGCCGTGGTCACCCTCGTGTTCGAAAGCGGCGCTTTAGGGGTGATCACCAACTGCCGCAAGGCTTCTTACGGCCACGACCAGAGGATAGAGGTACTGGGCGAGAAAGGGGGCCTTTTCGCCGAGAATCCCCTTCCCCACACCGCGCTTTTTGCCGATGAGGGGGGTTATCGATCGGCGCCGCTCCACTATTTCTTCATGGAGAGATATCGCGAGGCATACATCGCCGAGATGAAGGCCTTCGTGGAGGCGGTGCGGGAGGGGAAGGTTCCTCCCGTCACGGGACGCGACGGCAAAATCCCCGTGGTGATGGGTTACGCGGCGAAAAGGTCCCTTAAGGAGCGCCGCCCGGTGAAGCTTTCAGAGATTACCGGCTGAATTCCATGATCCCATATAGGTTCCCCTGGGGTTGGCTTCGCTGGAGATCCGGGTTAGGATCTTATTACAAACGTTTGCGAAAGGAGGGAATGCATGAAGGGCCTTGTCATTTCTGCGGAGTGGGACCCGCGTCCCACCTATAAGGTCTCCGATTGGGAAAAGGAAACGGGGAAGGCCATCGAAGGGGCCCAGGTATGGCGCCACCCGAAGCTCGAGATAAAGGAGGTCCCCACTCCCAAGGCCGGACCGGGACAGCTGGTCCTCAAAGTGAAAGCCTGCGGGGTGTGTGGATCCGATATCCACTTCTACGAGACCGATCCCGAGGGCTACATCCTCTACCCCGGCCTCACCAAGTTCCCGGTGATCATCGGGCACGAGTTCTCCGGTGAAGTGGTGGAAGTAGGGTCGGGCCCCGAAACGGCGAAGTTCAAGGTGGGAGACCGGGTGACCTGCGAGGAGATGGTCTGGTGCGGGTACTGCCGCCCGTGCCGGGATGGCTTCCCCAACCACTGCGAGAACTTGGAGGAGATCGGTTTCACCATCGACGGCGCCATGGCCGAGTACATCGCCGTCCCGGCGAAGCTCTGCTGGAAGCTCGATCCCATCTTCGAGCGCTACGCGGATGAGGAGACCGCTTGGGAAGTCGGGGCCACGGTGGAGCCCACCTCGGTAGCCTACAACGGGATCTTCGAACGTGCCGGGGGGTTCCGTCCCGGGGCGTACGTGGTGGTCTACGGGGCAGGTCCCATCGGGCTCGCGGCGATCCAGCTCGCCAAGGCCGCCGGCGCCGCTAAGGTGATTGCCTTCGAGGTCTCCGAGGCCCGCCGGAAGATCGCCCAAGAGGTGGGGGCGGATCACGTCTACGACCCACGCGAGGTGACCCCCTCAGAGGTGGTCATGGACCTCACCCACGGCGAAGGGGCGGACCTTTCGGTGGAGGCCGCCGGGGCCCCGGAGGTGACAATCCCCGAGATGGAGAAGACCCTGGCCATTAACGGAAAGATCACCGTGATCGGCCGAGCCGCAAAACGGGTCCCCATGTTCCTAGAACGC
Source organism: Candidatus Bipolaricaulota bacterium (assembly GCA_027027485.1). Lineage (GTDB taxonomy): Bacteria > Bipolaricaulota > Bipolaricaulia > Bipolaricaulales > Bipolaricaulaceae > JALVLL01. The sequence continues at coordinate 9,287 of JALVLL010000182.1, forward strand.
TTCCAGGTGAGGCGCTCGCAGCTCTTCGGCGCCCAAGGCCACTCCGGCCATGGGATCTTCCCTTCCGTGATCCGCATGATGGGGGCGGGGCTTGTGAGGAACGAAAAGATCATCACCGGCCGCTTCCCCCTGGATCAGGCGGTTGAGGCGATAAAGCGCCTCACCGAGCGCCGGGACGCGAAGATCATGATAAGGCCGTGATGTGAGTGTGATGTGTAACGGGTGACGGTTTTTTCGAGAACCCGGCGCCTTGGAAAGGAGGAATGAAAAAATGGCCAAAAGCACCATGTGGATAACCACGGAGCACCCGGCCATCGTGTTCGAGGACACCGAGGTCGGGCGGCTCAAGAAGGAGATCTGGGACGCCTCCGACGAGGAGATCGAGAGGATCCTGGAGGAGTACGGGATCCCCTCGCCATCGGAGCTCACCAAACCAGGGACCTATATCCAGACCACCCCGCGCTGGCAGGTCGTGGAGAACAGGAAAAAGAACGATATCGTCATCATCCCCGTAGCTTCCACGGAACGCCACGGCGAGCACGCCCCCTCGGGCCACGACCTTTTCCAAGTGACCCAGATCATCGAGGCGGTGCGCCGCTACACGGCTAAGAAGGGGTATCCGGTGAACCTCGTCTACCCGCCCATCGTCTACGGCGCCCACCCCTATCACCACATCGGGATGCCCGGCACGGTGATCGTCCCCCAGGACGTGGTAAAGGAGACGCTGATCGCGGTGATGCTGGGGCTGTGGAACGACGGGTTCAGGAAGCAGCTCATCATCAACAACCACGGCCAGCTCTGGGTACTTGAGACGGCGCTCCACGAGTTCATGTACCGGTACCAGCTTCCCGGGATATACCAGATCTTCGACTGGCACCGCTGCATCCGGGAGTTCTTCACCCCCACCGAGAAGACCAAGTGGGAGACGGACTTCATCCACGCCGCCGAGCACGAGACCTCGCTGGGGCTCCTCCTTTTCCCCGAGATGATCGACATGTCCAGGGCGGTGGACGAGGAAGGGAAATCCTTCCTCCCGCCGGGCCACTTTGATACCTCGGTGGACCCCTATCGGCGGCCACACCGCTGGTCCGAGGGAGAGGGGCACATCGCGATAGAGCTCGCCGCCACCCCGCATGGTTCTGTGGGGAAGCCCTCCCTGGCTTCCGCGGAGAAGGCGAAGCGCCCCGTGGCGGCTATCCTCAAGTACCTCACGCTCGTGATCGAGCAGATCCTGGAGAAATTCCCGCCGGGGAAGCTCCCGCCGGTGGAGGAGGTCACGCTCCGCACCGCGGAGGAGATGGAACCCTACCTCAAGTGGCCGGAGGAGCCGGGCTGGAAGCCTGTCTACGCCCTCCCCCGCCGCGGCCTTTGATTCCCTCGGTGACGGGTGACGCGTAACGGTAATCTTCTGTGTCGCCGAAAAGCGCCGGGGGCTCTACCCGGCGCTTTTCTTTCGATCCCCGAAAGACTCCCTTCATCCAGCGAGCTTTACCTTCGCACCTCTAAACCAAGACCAAAGGCGGAAGCGCCAAGATCTCTTCCTACACAGGAAAGCCCTATTCGAGCTCGGTAATATTTGTAGAATCACGATTCACATGGCTCGGGCGAATGTGGTGTTGCCCGATGAGATCTTCGGGTAAGAGGGGACGTAAATTCCCCGAAGCGCTAAAGCGGGTTAGGGGCGATGAGAAGCATAGCGCTCTTGGAAGCCGAGAAATCCACCCTGGCTGGGTCCACGGTGTCACCGCTAAGCACCCGAGGGATAAAGGCCGGGGATCGGCGAGAGAGCTCGATCTTTGGGGAACTTTGTTCAGTCACTTCCGTTTTCACTGAAGACTTCCGATGTTTAAAAACATACGTATGCTAATCGCTTTTTATTCCCTGATCGGCTGGCGCCGGCTTCTGGGTATATTTTTCGGAGGCTTACTCGTGCATTCAGAGGTTTTCGGGGGTTTTTTCGTTCCCTTGCTGGTACGCCGGATTCTGGACGCCTTAACCGAAAAAGGCGGGCTGGATCTTACGGCGATCTATTTCCTGGGAGGACTTTACGGAGGGGTTTTGGTGCTTTCTTATTTGGGTGAGCGCCTTTATTTGAGAAGCAAATACAAGGCCGTTACCGAATTGAGGAAGAAGATCTTCTACTCGTCGTTTTTCTTCCCCTGGCGAAAACTCAAGGAGAGGGGGTCCGCTTATTACACGGCCCTGATCAACCAACAACTCAACGACGCCTTTGTCGTGCTCGATTATGCCTACATCCGGAACCTGATAGTTATCGCGCGTATGTTCGTCATTCTGGGCGTGATCTGGACTTGGAGCCCCACGTTTTTCGGGCTTTTCCTCATGAACATGGCGGTAGTGGCTATCTATTCTCACATTATCGACCGGGCTACACATCCCCATTACGCGCAGATGTATGAACTGGTAAGGAAAATAACCGCCTACATAACCGAGACGTTCGAAAATCTCCATGAGATCCTGGCTGGCGAGGCTATCAGGAAGCGATGTGACCGCTATACGGCGATGGTCAAGGAAACCCTTAAGAAGGCCCTAAAAACCGAATGGATCAAGGTCAACCTCGACAAGCTGATGGTAGACCTGCCCGAGTACGTATCCCGGCTTGCACTGCTTGGATACGGCGGTTTCTTGGTAGCCCGGGGGCAGATGACCGTGGGTACACTGTGGGCTCTGTGGGTCTACTTTTCCTATATCACAGAACCGCTGTACGTGTTCCGGGAACTGGCGCGTATCGCGGTGCAGACCTCCGCGAACATCGAGTCAATTCTCGATTATTTCGCCGATATGGAACGCTATCGCAGCGCCATGCGGCGAACGTCCATTCGCCCGAAAGACAACGCCCCGGTTTACGTCCTACGTGACGTGACCTTCGGGTTTGAGCCGGGAAAGCCCGTCCTCAAACAGGTGACATTCACGGTCGACCCAGGGGAGATCGTGGCCATTGTCGGCCTTTCCGGGGAAGGGAAGTCAACCCTTCTCAATATCCTTTTAGGATTAGAACAGGGATATGACGGCGTGGTTGAGCTCCTCGGGAACGATCTGCGGGGTGTATTCCCGGGAGCGGTTTTCGAACATGTAGGATACTATTCCCAAGCCGTGGGGATATTCAACGACACGCTCGAAAACAACATCGTGATGGGGAGGCCGCTGGAAAGGAGCCGCTTGGAGAAAATCATCGAGGAGGTGGGCCTCGAACACCTGCGGGGTAGGCCCCTCGGCGAAGGAGGAAGCTTCATTTCCGGGGGAGAAAAGCAAAAATTGCAGCTTGCACGCTTGCTATATGCGAATAAAGAGGTGAACATCATCGATGAGCCTTTCGTTAACCTGGATCTCGTGAACGAACAAGCGCTGCTTGCCAAGCTGAAAAATTTCCTATCCGGACGCTCCGGCATCATCATCTCCCACAAGCCGCACATAATCAAACTCGCTCAGCGGATTGTGGTGTTGAAGGAGGGACGGGTGGTGGCCGTCGGGCCCCTGAAGGAACTCTTAGCCTCGAATGAGGTCTGCCGGGAAATCATCCGATCTTATCTCCGCGGCGCGCGCGAAGTGGAAAAGGAAATACGAAGCCAGAATTCAGAACCAGGAGCGTAAAACACCCGCTTCGTCATGGGATCCGAGAGCCTGCGGTTCATCGGGGGGTGGATGGCAGGGGCTCCGGCGGCTATGGTGTCCCCCGGTGATCCGAGGTGAAGAACGATCGTGGCAGGTGGCCGTACGGCATTATCGTTCCATTGCAGGATCCGACGCCGTTCTCGCCTTTCCCTCCGGAGCACTGGCGGGAGGGCTTGAGGAGGACAGCGGAAGCGGGCTTCACCGCGGTGGAGCTCGCCATCACCGATCCCACCAGGATCGATCGTGAGGCAGTGGCGCGGGCCCTGAAAGAAACCGGCCTACTCCTCGTCTCTATCACCACCGGCCAGGCCGCGGCCAAGGAGGGGCTTTCACTTTCCTCCCCGGACGAGGAGACCCGGGAGAGGGCCGTCGAGCGCATAAAGGCCCACATGCGCTTCGCTAAGCCCTTCGGGGCGGTGGTGATCGTGGGGCTCCTTAGGGGAGCCGACGGTGACCGAGCGCTCCTCATCGAGTCACTCAAGGAATGCAGCGCCTTCGATTCCGAGGTGAAGCTTGCCTTCGAGCCCCTGAACCGCTATGAGACGAAGCTCATAAACACCGTGGCCGAGGCTTTGGATCTCATCGAGGAAGTAGGGGCCGAGAACCTGGGGATATTGTTCGACACCTTCCACGCCAATATCGAGGAGCCGAATTTCTCCGATTCCATCCGGGCCGCGGGGGAGAGGTTGTTCCACGTGCATCTTGCGGATTCCAACCGCTGGGTGCCCGGATCGGGCCATACCCCATTCGGCGAGATCCTCGGGGCCCTGGAGGAAATTGGCTACAGGAACGGGATGATCCTGGAATGCTTCCCCAAGCCCTCGCCGGAGGCCATGTTATCCCTCGCCCACGGCTTTCCCGAGGCCCTGCGTTCCCGTTAAGATGCCCACCGAAGTACTGATCCCGGCCTTCCTCCTCGTGGGGATAGGGTATTCCTTGGGCAAGATCCTCTCTTTGGATCCCGGTCCCCTGGTCAAGGTGGCCTTCTGGTGTTTTTCCCCGGCGCTTATCTTCGAATCGCTGCGCACCTCGCCCCTTTCCTGGGATGAAATCGGCACGGTGGCCGCCTTCGTGGCCCTCCACTACGGCGCCATGTACCTCCTCTCGCTGCCCGTGGGAAAGCTCCTCTTCCGGCAAGATCCCGATGCCAGGGCGGTGACCTCCCTTGTCCTTGTGTTCGGGAACTGTGGCAATCTAGGGATACCCTTGCTCCTTTTCGCCTTCGGGGAGCGCGGGGCCAGTATTGGCGCTGTTTTCCTCGCCGCAAATACCGTCCTCCTCTCCACCTTGGGCGTTGGGATCGCCGCGGGGAGGGGCAAAGGCCTTTTCGAATCCTTCGTGAAGATCTTCAAGGTGCCCTGGCTCTATGCCGTGGCCGCGGGCTTCCTGGCCCGGGAGCTCCCCGAGTTCCCCCTCTGGCTCTCCCGGACTACCTCTACCCTCAAGGACGGGGCGATAGCGGTATTCTTGCTTCTCCTCGGGATACAGCTTTCGCGGGTGAACCCAAGGGCGGTGTTCAAGGGGGCGCTGGGGTTGGCGGTGGCACGTCTTTCCCTGGGGACGTTCCTTTCCTTCGGGATCTCGGCTTTTCTCGGCCTCGAAGGGATCCTGCGCGGGGCTTTGGTGATCGAGGGAAGCGTGCCGAGCGCCGTGAACAGCTTCATTTTGGCTTACCAGTTCGGCCGCCGTCCGGATCTCGCCGCCGCGGCCCTCTTCCTCTCCACCCTCTTCTCCATGGGCACCCTCTCTCTGGTGCTCCTCCTTTCCTGAGGCCCAACCGGTTGTCGGGAGAGGGCAAGGCGCTCTAAGCTCTCAGGCGGAGGTGGTAAGGTGAGGCCTTTCATCTCATTCCTTTTAGTGGCGGGGGCTCTCCTTCTCCTGGCCGGATGTTCCTGGCTCCTCCTCCCGCCGGAGCCGCCCACGGAGGCGCCGGTGGTGAACGCTAGCACTGGGGAGCTTGAAACGGGGATCCGTCTCACCTGGAACGCGGTGGAGCTTGCCACTTTCTACAGGATCCTCAGGGCTGAGGCCGAAGAGGGAGACTACGGCCAGATAGGCGAGATCCGGATCACCGGTTACGTGGACGACGTGGGGCTCGGGAACACCGGGCGTTGGTACTGGTACAAAGTGGCGGCTTGCAACGAGGCCGGATGTGGCCCCCTCTCCGATCCCGTGCGCGGCTACGCGGGAAAACCACCGGCTCCCACCGGGGTCCAAGCGAGCGATGGCGATTACAACGACCGGATCGTGATCGTTTGGGAGCCGGTCCCCGGAGCGACGGAGTACGATGTGGTGCGGGACCGCGTCCGCGAAGGGACTTATCCGACCTTGGTGGCTTCCGTGAAGGAACCGCCGGCCGTGGATGAGGTTCCCTTCGCCTCGTGGTATTGGTACCGGGTGCGGGCCAAAAACGGGTTCGGCTTCAGCTCACTTTCCGAGGCTGACCCCGGCTGCACTTCCCCCTGCATCCCGCCCCGGGAAGCCCCGGGATGAACACCGATACGGACCCTGCCTTCCTTGAAACCCCCTCTTGGGACAAGGCGTAATTCGAAGTGAGGTGATGGCCATGCGGATGGTTTGGGTCCTCTTCTTCTTTGCTTTCACCTTAAGCACGACGATATCGGCCGAAGAAGAAGTCTGGATCGTTGTGACCCTGGACCGGATAGAGTTCCAGGGGAACCTTGTAGAATGGCCCCGGTTCAAGGGGAACCCGATAAACTTCGTCTCCGTGGTGGCCTCGGGGAACTCCTACCAGAAGCTCGCCTGGCCGGGGACCGGCTGGTACACCATCGCCGATGAGGGAGCGGAGCTCGTACAGGATACCGAAGCGATTCCCCTTTTCGCCCTCCCCCTCGACCGCATGGGAAATCGCCTGGGGATCGCCATCCAGTTCCTGGGCAATACCGACTACGACTGGGATCACCGCCACATCCCAGAGGAGCTTTCCACATTGGAGAAAACCCTCCGCCGGGAACTCTCCCCGAACCTCCCCGCCCTCAACATCCCTCCGAGCAGGGAACGCGAGCAGGAGCCGCTGGAATGGATCGAGGCGCCGTACGTTTATTTCGCGCCTTACATCAGGGTCTTTTCCTCCGATGTATGGGAGAAATCCGACATCCGCACCTTTTCCGCCGAGGTCTACCAGCAATACGTGGTGGGCGGCGCCACCCCACCGGCCGTGCGCTTCCGCTATTCCATCCGCAAGGTCTCCCTTCCGGAGGGGCTGCGGGCCCGCGTCCGGCTCGAGGGGATAAAGACAGTGGAGAACGGGGACACCTTGAACGGGGAGGTCTTCCTCATGGCCCGGACCATCTCGGGCTTCACTTCCACGGGGAGGCCGCTCCAACGTGTCATCAGGATCCCCTCCTCGGGCCACTACTCCATGGGCGACGGGGAGGAGAAGGTCCTCTCGGCGGTGCTCTTCGAAGGCGTGGTCTCCCCCTTCCTATACGTCGAGGTGATGGTTTGGGACGAGGACAACCCCGGCATCGGGGACCAACACGACCTCCTCGGCGGTTTCTTCGGGCTTTGGCTCCCCTTTAGGCTCTCCCATCTCCCCGGGGGCGAGAAGCGCCTCATAATCCCCAAGTCCACCCCCGACGGGGAGGTACTGTTCTATCTCCGCATCGAGCTTATAGGCTAGGGCTCCCCAGGAAATCGTCCAAGAAGTCGAGCATGGCGGAAACGGCGGTCCTGGCCGCCGGGGTATCCGGGCGGTTTATGAAGCCGTGGCCCGCGCCCGGGATCAACACAAGCCGAACCTCGACCTCTACCCGGCGCAGGGCATCGGCCATTCGAACCGATTCCTCATAGGGAACAACCCGATCGTCGCGGCCGTGGATGAGGAGGAACGGGGGATCGTCGGCGCTGACCCAGGTGATGGGGGAGGCCTCCCGCCAGAGGTCGGGGTCCTCCCGGGCGGAGGCGCCGAGGAAGTCCTCCACCGCCACCTCGGCCGGGGTACCCACCGCCGAGAGGAGGTCCATGGGCCCGAAGAGGGCGATCACGGCTTGAACCCGGGAGGAGATCCCGGGGTCCCCACAAGGGGCCAGGGTCTCGGTGGCGGTCGCGAGCAGCGCCACGAGGTGTGCCCCGGCCGAGGTGCCCACCGCGGCGATCCGGTCCGGATCCACCCCGTAGTCGACGGCACGGGCCCGGATCCACTTCACCGCGCACCGCAGGTCCTCCAGTGCCGCGGGGTACCGATAAGCGGGGGCCAAGCGGTAGTTAACTGAGAATCCCACATATCCCCGTTCCGCGAAGAACCTCGCTAAGGGAGCAAGCCTCCGCTTGTCCCCGGTGTGCCAGGCGCCCCCGTGCACGAAGAGGATCGCGGGATGCGGCCCAGGGGAATCGGGGAGGTATATGTCCAGTGCCAGGGAGAGCCCGGCCACTGTGCGGTAGACCACGTCGTGGACCTCCGTGACAGCCGCCTCCACGGACGAAAAGAGGGCTACCACTGCTATCACGACGATAAACCTCAACGTGCCACCTCCTTCATCCCTCCGGGAACAGGGACCGGATGAGATCCCGCTGGTCCGCGGGGATGTAGATGGTGGGGCGTTCCCCGTATTCCTCGATCCAGATCCGCGCGATCTCAGGAAGGGTGGCCCAGCGGACGAGCCCCTTTTCCTCCAGATCCCTAATGGGATCGAGAACCCGGGCCGCGAACCGCTCGAGGAACTCCCGGCCCCCACGCGCCACGACACCGTGGGCCACGAAGATGCTCACCGTGTACATCCCCTCGGGATCGAGCTCTCCTCGCTCCGCGAGCTCCACGAGCTCAAACAAGCCCCCGGCCCGCATCGTTGTCCTCCGGTAGGAGCCGATGTAGATCAGGGGGCTCTCGGGATCGTGGGTGATAAAATGGTACCGATCCTTGGGGCGCCAAACGCCCGAGGCGAAAAGATCCGGCCCTTTATGGCCCGCGGTGGCCGCGCCCCAGAGGATCCGTCCGGTCCAGGTGGTATCGGGAAACTTGCGTCCCCGCAGGGGCTCGCGGAACTTCTCCCAGCCCTGGCGGTTATCCGGGGGCCAGTAGAGGAAGCCGCCCACGACTTGCGAGGGCTCCACCCCGGCCCTGCGGATGAGCTCCGCCACGTCGGCGTAGTTGTAGATCCGCTCGTGGGAGTGGGGGTCGATGGAGACCCCGAGCACGTCGTGGAGGTACTCGAGGACGTTGAGACCGGCGGTGTTCTCCACCACATCGCCGCGATCGAACATGACGGCCGCGGCGGGGAAGGTCCACTCGCACTGGTAATCGAAGGCAGCGCCGTAGCGGTGGAGGAGCTCGGCGAATTCCACCAGGGCATCCCGCCAGAGGATGTAGGTATCGCGATCCCGGGTGAAATCGGGGTTGGTGGGGGGATCTTCCGTGTGCATCACCACCGTGACGTAGATGGGGAACGGCCCTCCAATCGAGGATAAAGCCCAAAACACCGAGAACAAGAGGAACAAGGATGCCGCCCGCATATCGACCACCTTCGCGATACAGTTTAACGGTTTTGGAAGCGGGAAAGAATCCCTTTGAAGCCGAGTCCGTGGGGGCAAAATCCAGAGTTTCGAGGATGTCCATTGATTTTTTACAGACGGCGTGCTGGAATGTTTTTGCAGGTCGCGGTAGATACGTGACCTCCGCAGGCACATGGGTTTTCCCTGGGCTTTGGGAAGTGGCGACTCGCGGTCGAGTAAACGAGGAAAGGGGGAATGACCCATGGCCATCGGCAAAGTCAAGTGGTTCAACGATGCGAAAGGCTACGGCTTTATCGAGCAGGAAAACGGCCCCGACGTATTCGTCCACTTTTCGACCATCAACTCTTCGTGATTCCGATCCCTCAGAGAAGGCCAAACCGTGGAGTTCGAGGTCGTGGAGGGCCCCAAGGGCCCCCAGGCCTAAAGCGTAACCCCTAGGTAACGCAGGACCTCGGTTAAACCGAAGGCCCCCGTCTTACCGGGGGCCTTCGTTGCTTTTTCGGTCTCAGTCTCTGATATTCGGCGTATCCGGGCAAGGCACCTTCCCCACAAGGATCGCGGCGTGGAGAAGAGGGTTCACTGCCATACGACAATTGCGGGCGCTTTGACGATCGGGGTTGTCGGCGCAAAAACCGCTTGGCTCCATCACGGAGTTCCGTGACCCCTTTGACATCCAGCTGGGGCATTCATCATCCCCGGGATGACAGAGCCCCAGGGCGTGGCCAAGCTCGTGGGCGAGGTGGAAGTAATTCACATCGCCACACTCCCGACACCAGTCGCAAGGAACATCCAACTGCAGGTCGTTGGTGACGATCTTCGCCGATGCGGTGCCGCAGGACTGGCACCATCCCCCACCGGTGTGAAGGGCGAGATCGCGGGAGAACTCGGCGGCCACGAATACCTCCACCGCGTCGGGGACGTTCACTGTCCGGGAAAACCTCCAACCCTCGCTCTTGGAGTCTATGACCCAATAGGCCGTGTTGTTGATGTAGCGAGGCGGAAGGACTTGGAAGTAAACGCAACGTACGCCCCCGCAGCGGCCCCACATCTCCTGCGCCCGGGTCATGAGCTCGGAAAAGCTCCTCCCCGAAGTGCTGGATCCGTTGCGCACGAATACCGGTTGTATCTTGATGATATCGACCCGCTGGGCCCCGCAGAAGAGGGCTATTTTGCGTAACCAGATCTCCATCGCCCGTACCTGGCCCAGCACCGAGTTGGCGAGGAAAAGGGAGACTCTGCCCTCGAGATATACCTCCTTTCCCCGCCGGAGGTCCCCCCGGATCCTCCCCTCGAGGACTCCCCTCATCCTTTCGGTATAAGAGTGAAAAACCGTGCAACCCTTTTCCGAAACTTCCCGGAAGCCCTTTACCTCATCGATGAGGGGATAATGAAGCACCATTATGAACTCGGCGCGGATTTTTCCACTCCTTTCGTCGTATTCCGCTTTAACCGGCGCGTCCAAGAGGGAAAGGCCGATAACCCCGGAGTTTCCCTTGGGTGTACTGATGCCACGGGGGACGATGAGGTTAAATTGGGAAAGGCGCCAGTCAGGACCCGCGGGCCCGGGGAGCTCGAAGACGATGCTTCCTTCCAGGGTGGCCTCTTCCGTCTTCCTAGGGGTCACGATGTCCCCACCAACCCGGATATCGCCAAGAAGGAGAGTGCATGCGAGTTTTGGGGCGCTATCGCCGGCGAAAGGAAACAAAAAAGCCAACCCCAAAAGGCCCAAAAAATAGACCGCCTTCCAGTGCCTCTCCACAGCGCCTCCTTTCCGCTCAACCCCGGAAATTCACGTCCGAGAGCCACTTGAACCTGCGGGGATCATCAAGGATCTTCTCCACCTCGCCGGTGGAAAGGTCGAGGACGTAAATAGCACCTCCCCAATTGGAGAAGTAGATCTTTCCCCCGCGCACCACAAATCCCTTGATGGACTCGTTGTGGCTGTAGACGGTGTGGAGAGTGCCACCAACGACTTTGTAAATACTCGCGGGGACGGTGTTCCCGGAGCTCAAGTAAAGGTTCCCGTCTTCGTCGAAGGCGAAGTTCCCGGCCCAGGTGACGTTGACCCGGTAGTAAAGCACCGGGCGGTTGTTGCGGATGTAATAGATCTTTCCCCCTCCGGCTCCCGTAGCCTCGCTGAAGAAGAGGGTCAAGCGCGGTTTCGGCACCGGGGTCCCGAACGTAGGCTCAGGACCAAAAGCGATGTCCCTGACATAGGTTGCGTGCTCCCAGACAACTTCCTCCTCGGTCCAATGGTCCCGAAGCCACAAAACCCGAAAGACCTTGTTGTCATTGGCATTAGCGAAGTAAAGCTTCTCCGGGATCTCGGGATGGAAAGTGAAACTGGAGAGTTGTCCCGAAGGCCTCGTATAGAGTACGGAGACATCTCTGGTCGAAAGGTTGAGCATGTAAATCGAACCCGGGTTTTCCGAAGCTACAGCAAAGTAAATGAATTGTGAGAGGGGCATCACATGAATGGGACCGATTGGGAACGTTTTCTCTTCTGCCCATAGGGAGAAACCCATGAAGATTGCCAGAACAAAGATGAGGGTCTTACGCACTCGAAACACCTCCTTGACGGGAGCCAACGGGAAATACCCCGCCGCTTCGCCCTTTAGCTTACAAAAGGATTTTATGCCCGTGAAAAGAGCAAGCAAATCGCTAGTCCCCAAGCCCTTCCACCTCCCTTTTGCCCTCCGCGAGCTCCTCCGCCTGTTCGGGATCGCGGCGCAGGAGGAGCTCCAGGAACTCCCCCACATGGGTCTTCTCCTCCCGGGCGATGTCCAAAAGTGGCCTCATCCTCCGTGGCCGCGGCCAACTGTTCGTAGAGATCGATGGCATCGAGCTCCGCGATGATTCCCAACCGCAGGATCTCTCTGTCCCTCTCATCAGGGTTTAATCCCGAAAGCTCCACGGGGTTCTTCGATAACACAGCGCCTCCTTTCCTTTTCGTTGTAAACTCAGTCCCTTGTGTTCGCAGGGGCAAATTTCCCCATCGAGTTCTTATGCTTAGCTTGACCGAAGCGTCGGTTCGGGGTTATGTTTTAGGTGCGATGAGGAAAATCATCGTCCTTTCTCTCTTGGCCCTTTCAGCGGCCATGTCGGTGGCCGCGGAAGTGGAGCTCCTCTTCTTCTACGTGCAGGGATGTTCCGTTTGCGCTCCTATGAAGGAATTCCTGGACGAGCTTTCCAAAAGATACCCGGACCTCAGGATAATCCCCTACGAAACGGCCCTTTCTCCGAAGAATTACCGGCTTATGGTGCAACTTGCGGACGCTTATGGCCTTGAGGATGTAGAGGTGCCGGTGGTCTTCGTGGGAGACCTCGGGGTATGGGGTCCCGGGGCTCAGAACGAGCTGCTCATCGAAGAGGAAGTGCAAAGATGTATAGAAGAAGGGTGCTCATCCCCACTGGAAAGGCTCGATGAAGGCAGATGGCTCCCGGTGTTGAACCCCCTTGAGACCGCGGCCCTCATAATCTTCGCGGCTTGGGTCATATACCTGTTCTTCGGCCGCTAGGCGCCCCGAAGTAATTTTTCGATAATCCCTTTCGCCTCGTATAGGTCCTTGGCCTCGTGGAAATCGGCACTCGACGGGAAGAAGGAGCGGGCCCTTTCGCTGGGGGAGACCAGGATAACGTTCCCGATCCCGGCGTTCGCGGCGGCAAGGAGGTCGTGGTGTGAATCCCCCACAAGGACTGCCTCCTTTGGGGATACCCCGAAATCCTCGAGTGGCCTCAGAAGAGCTTCGGGTTCCGGCTTGAGTGCCCCTTCCTCACGGGTATAGACGGCGTCGAAATCGAGCCCGGTCGCCTCGAGCACCGCCTCAGCGCTTGAGCGCGAGTTGTTGGTGACGAGGATGCACACGATGCCTTCCTTCCGGAGGAAGGAAAGAAGCTCCGAGGCCCCCGGGATCGGCCTTCCCCTCTTTATCCCTTCCTCCTCGAATCGCCGGAGGATCTCCTCCTTCCTTTTCCTCTCCTCCGGGGGAAGATCATTTAAATGATGTGCTATGGGATGCCCGTCGTCGGGGATGCCCATCCGGCGGCGTACCTCGCCCCAATCGATGGGGGCCTCCCAGATCGTCCCGTCCATATCGAAAAGGACCGCCTTTATCGCCATCTTCCTTGGATTTTCGCCGCAACCGCCGCGGATTACGAGATGGGCATCTCATATATGCGCCAGGTCTTGTAGCGACGTCCCCCCACGGCCTCGGCCGCTTTAATGATGAGGTCGTTTTCCTCCAGGATCATGGAGGCCTCCGCCGCCCGATATCCCCGGTTCCAACTTATACGAAGCGCCTCATGGTAAAGCACCGCGTCCACGCCGATCTTCCTGAAGCCGGGACGCACCCCGAAGAACATGAGCCGCAGCTTCTTTATGCGCCGCCGCGAAACAAGGAGCCTTATCACCCGGACGAGATCGGCGTCCAGGGGCCAGCGCCAACGGGGTTTCAGGGGAACGTTGGGATCGGGGATGAGTCCGATCACCGCCGCGGGCTCCCCGTGGACATACGCGAACCGAATGAGCTCGGGATCCACGATAGGCCTCAAGCTTTTGGCCATGGCGTCCGCCTCGGCCTCGGTCAAGGGGAGGAACCCCCAGTTTTCCGCCCACGCCTCGTTGTAAATGGAGACGATGAGCCCCACCTCCTCGCGGAGGCGTTTGAGCTCGGCGGGCCGCGTTTCGATTCCCCGGCGCTCCCTCGCCTCCCGGGCGAGCCGCTCGAGCCGGGGGTGTTCCGGGCTCTCGGGGCACAGCCAATAGGCATGATAGTCCTTGGCCTTCTTCAGGTCATACCGCTCGAGGAGTTCACCGTAATAGGGGGGATTGTGGGTGAGCTCCACCGTGGGCGGGGTGTCGAACCCATCGATGAGGACCGCCTGGTACGGCTCGTGGGTGGCGTTGGAGTAGCCCCCTGGCCCTCGCATGCGCTCCATCCCCCTCCCCAGGAGCCACTCCCGGGCCCGATCGAGAAGCCTCCAGGCTACCCGGAAATCGTCCACACACTCGAAGAAGCCGAAGAAGCCCATCTTTTCCCCGTAGTGCTCGTTGAAGCGGTGGTTTACCGCCGCCGAGACCCGGCCCAAGAGCTTCCTCCCCCTTCGGGCGATGAAGTGGGTGACCTCGGCGTGGCGGTGATAGGGATGTTTCGGGGTGAGAAGGCCCACGAGGCCGAGGAGTTTGTTCCCGAGGAGGTCCCCGCGAAGCGGGGGAACGGCGTTGGGGTCGCCCCGCTGGATCGCCCACTGCACCGCAACGAACTCCTTGAGTCGACGCGACCCAAGGGGTATTTCCTCGATTACCAACTCGTTTCTCATGCCTCCATCTTACCCGCCCAGGCCCAAGAGGTCCCCGATACGGGCCGCGGCCCGGAGGGAGCTATCCGGGGTGGCCAGGGCCAGCGCCCGCTCCGAGAGCTGCCGGAGCACCGCGGGGTCCGCGAGCCATTCGGCCGCGATCCGCGCGAGCTCGCGGGGGTTCCGCACGAACCTCCCCGCCCCTTGTCGCTCCACCCACAGGGCATTGCCGGTTTCCTGGGCGGGGATCGCGTCGTAGATGAGCATGGGAAGCCCTAAGGTGAGGCCCTCGGCGATGGTGAGGGGGCCGGCCTTGGTGGCGAGGAGATCCGCCGCCCTCATGGGGACCTCCAATTCCTGGACGAACCCGAATATGCGCACGCGGTTGCGCCACGCGACGCGGGAGAGGCGCTCCATGAGCTTTCGGTTCCGGCCGCACACGACAAGGAGCTGGGCTCCGTTGAGGGCGCTGTCCAGCTCCCGGGCCACCCTCCCGAGTTTTCCCATCCCTTCCCCGCCGCCCAAGAGGAGGACGGTGGGAAGTTTCGCCTCCAAGCCGAGGACCTTCCGGGCCTCGTCTTTGCTCAGCCCGAGTGAGGCGAACTTGGGATGCACGAGGAGGCCGGTTTCCAAGACCCTTTCGGGGGATATCCCCGCTTCACGGGCGCGTCTACGGGCCCCCTCCCCGGGAACGAGGCAAAGATCCAGCCCCGGGTGGAACCAACCTCGATGAGGCCGGGCGAAATCGGTGACCACGGTGGCAATGGGGGTCCCGTATCCCAACGCGTTGCGCCCGGAAACCGCGGGACGGACAAGGAGGGCATGTATTGGCAACACGATTTCCGGCTTGAGGTCCCGCAGGGCGGCCATCATCCTGCGTCCGAGGCGCCGCTGAAAGCCGTTGAGGGAAAACCTCGATCGATAAAGGGCGTCGGTGAGCGTGAAGGCAAGGCCGTAACTCCAGGGGCTTAGGGCGACCCAGCGGGCGTAGATCTCCGGGGCTTTGCGTAGCGGGAAACCAAAGTACTCACGAAACGCATCGATAAATATGAAATCGAACCTCCCTGGATAGAGGGCTTCGAGCCCCGCCGCCAGGGCCCTGGCGGCGGCCATATGCCCTCCCCCAGTAGCTGATACCAAAAAGACCGCGTGCAGTCTCCTGCCCACGACCGCCCAGCTTAGCCACCGCGGCCTGGATTTGCCAAAGTCCGACAAAGACTTGTGGTTATGGGCATCACCGAGTGGGCATTGTGTAACAGGGCTGAGCCCCCTACAATAGCTGACGCAAATCATGGAGATCATGAGGGGGTGAGAGCGATGGTGCGATTCGAATCGATGTACGTAGGTGATCGCCTTTGTATCTGGGCTCTCACCTCCATGTGTAGCCCCGCCTGTTAATCCTCCAAGCGGCCGGATTTCCCCTTTTTTCGGTCCAGGGGCAGGTGCCCCGTTTGTCTCCTTTTTAGGAGGTCCACGTGATCTCAAGAAGCGTGATCGAGCTCATCGGGAATACCCCTTTGGTGGAGCTTTCCCGCATCGGACGCGGGATCCCCGTGCGGATCCTGGGGAAGCTAGAGATGAAGAACCCCTTGGGGAGCGTCAAGGACCGGATCGCCTGGGCCATGATCCGGGACGCCGAGGAGCGCGGGCTCTTGAAGCCCGGGATGACCGTGGTGGAGCCCACATCCGGCAACACCGGGATCGGACTCGCGTTTGTGTGCGCGGTACGTGGGTATCGCCTGATCCTCACCATGCCGGAGACCATGTCGGAGGAGCGCCGGAAGATCCTCCGGGCCCTGGGAGCGGAGCTCCTCCTCACCCCTGGGGATAAGGGGATGCGGGGAGCGGTGGAGGAGGCCAAGAGGATCGCCCGGGAGCTCGACGCCTTCATGCCGCAACAGTTCGAAAACCCCGCCAATCCCAGGGGCCACGAGGAGACCACCGCCGAGGAGATCTGGCGCGATACCGCCGGAGAGGTGGACATCTTTGTGGCCGGAGTAGGAACAGGGGGGACCATCACCGGGGTGGGGAGAGTGCTCAAGCGGCGGAAGCCCGGGGTTAGGATCGTCGCTGTGGAGCCCGCGGCCTCGCCGGTGCTCTCCGGGGGGAAGCCCGGCCCTCACAAGATCCAGGGGATCGGCGCCGGCTTTGTCCCCAAGGTCCTCGACCGCTCCGTCATCGACGAGGTGGTGGCCGTGGAGGAAGAGGAAGCCATGGAGACCTCGCGGAGGCTCGCCCGGGAGGAAGGGATCTTGGCGGGGATCTCCTCCGGGGCGGCCCTTGCCGCCGCCCTGCGGGTGGCCCGACGTCCCGAATCCGAAAGGAAGACCCTGGTGGTGGTCCTTCCCGATACCGGCGAGCGGTACCTCTCCACGGGACTTTTCGCCTGAAGGAGGCGGGGATGCTTTTCCGCGGGATCCGCGAGGACATCAGAGCGATGCTCGAGCGGGACCCGGCGGCCCGCCATCCCCTGGAGGTCCTCCTCTTCTACCCCGGAATGCACGCCATCTGGGCCCACAGGCTCAACCACTGGCTCTGGATCCATGGGTTCAAGACCCTTGCCCGCTTCCTCGCCCACATCGTCCGCTTCCTCACCGGGGTCGAGATCCACCCCGGGGCGAAGATAGGACGGCGGGTCACCATCGACCACGGGATGGGGGTGGTGATCGGGGAGACCGCCGAGATCGGAAACAATGTGCACATGTACTCGGGAGTGGTGATAGGCGGGGTCTCCCGCAAACCGGTGAAGCGCCACCCCACCATCGAGGACGGGGTCGTGATCGGGGCCAACGCGGTGCTATTGGGTCCGATCCGGGTGGGGAAGGGCGCCAAGATCGGGGCCGGGGCCGTGGTGCGGGACGATGTGCCCCCGGGGGCTGTGGTGGTGGGGCCTCGGGAGG
>JALVLL010000183.1 GCA_027027485.1 Candidatus Bipolaricaulota bacterium
ACGGTACCCAGCTTCCGCGATATCAACCCCAAGACCCCCGCGGCCTCCAATCCCCCCACCACCACGAAAAGCCCGATGAAGAAAAGGAGCACGTCCCAATGGATGAAGTTCATCACCTCGTCCACCTTGGGCCGCACCCAAAGTAGCCCCAAGGCGGCTCCGATGAGGGCCACGAGCCCCGGGGGAAAGTGCAACGGTTCGTGCACGAAGTAAAGGAGAACCGTGATCCCCAACACCCAGAGCATCTTCCGCATGGTGACGGGATCCACCAGGGCCCTCCGGGCATCCAGGCGGTAGAGGTTCTCCAGGTCCCTGGGCCTCTCGCGGAGCTCCCTCCGGAAGATCACCGGGAAAACGGCCGTGGAGGCCAAAAGTACCGCGAGGACCACCGGACCCAAATGGGTGAGGAACGCGTTGAACGAGAGGTCGGCCGCCGAGCCGATGATGATGTTGGGGGGATCGCCCACCAACGTGGCCACACCCCCGATGTTGGAAAGGACCGCTTCCCCGAGGAGGAAGGGTATGGGGTTGATCCCCATGACCTCCGCGATGGAGACCGTGACCGGAGCCACGATCACCACCGTGGTCACGTTATCGAGGACGGTGGAGACCAGGGCCGTGAACCACGAGAGCCCCAGGAAAAGCACCCACGGGCGCCCGCGGCTCGCCCGGGAGAGCATGATGGCGAAGTACTGGAAGGCCCCGGTAGGCTTTATGATCCCCACGATGATCATCATCCCCAAAAGGAGCCCGATGGTGTTGAAGTCCACCGCCTCCACGGCGAGGTCGAAATCGTAAAACCCGAGGCCGATCCCCGCGGCGATCATGGCCACCGCCCCGGCCAGGGCGGCGATGGTGCGGTGGACCTTCCCCGAGAAGATGAGGACGTAGGTGGCGAGGAAGATGGCCCCGGCGGAGACGGCGGGGATCATGCGTAGAAGCCCGAGAGGACCCCCCAGACCACGAACAAGGTCCCCAGGGAAAGCCCCACGGACCACGCGGGCACCCCCACCGCCATCCACCGCTTAGCATCGATGGGGGTCTTGGTACGCTCGGAAAGGGAGATGGTGACCACCGTGGCCGAGGAACCGATGGGGGTGGCCAAGCCCCCGAGTACCGCCCCGATGGCCAGGCTCCACCAAAGCGGGGTGATGTGCCCCGGGGGAAGCCCGAGGTGGGCCAGCCGCTGGAGCACGGGCACCAGGGCGATCACCAACGCCACGTTGTCCACCACCGCCGAGATGATCCCCGCCCCCCAGAGGAGGATCACCGAGGCCATCAGGACGTTGCCCGCGGCGAACCTCTGAAAGAGGAGGGCGAACTCGTTGAGGACTCCCACGTGCTCCAGTCCCCCCACCAATACGAACAGCGCCCCATAGAAGAAAACCGCGCTCCACTCCACCTCCGAAAGGACCTTCCGCACGTCGGGGCGGGCTACAATCAAGGCCAGGGCCGCCCCCAGCATGGCCACGGTGGCGGGCTCCAGGCCCAGCCACTGGTGGACGAGGTAGAGGAGGATCACCGCCACGAGCACGATGCTCATCCGCCGTGCCCCCGCCGGGTCCTCCAGGGCCTTGCGGGCATCGATACCCATCAGCTTCTCCACGTTCTTGGGACGTTTACGAACGAAATCCCGGAAGATGAGGGTGAAGACCGCCAGGGAACCGAGCCACACCGCCACCGCCACCGGCGCAAGATGCACCAAGAAGTCCACGAACCCGAAGCCCGAGCCCGAACCGATGATGATGTTGGCCGGGTCCCCCACCAACGTGGCCAGCCCCCCCATCACCGCGAACGCCGCCTCGGTGGTGAGGAAGGGGAGGGGCGAGAGGTCGAGGATATCGGCGATGGAGATGGTGAGGGGGGCGATGAGGACCATGGTGGTGACGTTGTCCAGGAAGGCCGAGGCCCCGGCGGTGAACGCCCCGAGGCCCGCGAGGAGGAGCAACGGGCGCCCCCGGGAGGCCTGGGCGATCCTTATCGCGAGGTATTGGGTGGCCCCGGTCCCCTCCAGGATGGCCACCATGATCATCATCCCCGTCACCAGGAACAGCGTCCCGAAGTCGATGGACGAGAGGGCACCTTCCTGGTCGTAAAAGCCCAGGAAGGTCCCCACGAGGACCATAGCCACAGCACCGAGGAGAGCCGCTATGGTGCGGTGGATCCTCTCGGTGAAGATGAGGATGTAGGCCGCGATGAACACCCCCAACGCGGCCCAAAGCCCAGCCGTTCCCGCCGAAACCTCCGTTTCCATTGGCCCAGTATCAGCGCGGCGATTCGCCTTCCCCGCGGCCCAGGGCCTCTTCGGCCTCCTTCAACACCCCCCGCTGCTCCGGGAAGGTCAAGGTGGCCAGGGCCTGGGGGAAGGGAAGCCAACGCATCTCCACGAGCTCCTCGCCGTTCAGTATCCCCTCCTCGCACGTCTCGGCCAGGAAATAGGTGACCTCCTTATGTACAAGCTTTCCGTTGCGGATGAAGCTGTAGTTGATGGTGCGGGAGAAGCCGGGGATGGGGCGGAGGTCCTCTATCCCCACTTCTTCGGAGACCTCACGGCGGGCCGCCTCTTCGGGGGTCTCGCCCTCCTCGATACGCCCCTTGGGGAAGCCCCAGTGGCGTCCGTTCCGGTTCCTGACGATGAGGTACTCGCGGGTCCCACCCCGCTTCCGAAAGAGGATGTACCCGGCGGCCCGCTCGAACTCTCCCCTCACACGATGTTCAGCTCCTTGCCTTTCTTGTCATAGGCCTTGGGCGAGAGGCAAAGCCCCTGGAGCTCCCGCCAGAGGACCTTGAAGGACTCCGGGATCCCCGGCCGGGGGAACTCCTCGCCCTTCAGGATCGCCTTGTAGAGCTGCACCCGGCCCTTGGTGTCGTCGGACTTCACCGTGAGCATCTCCTGCAGGAGCGACGCGGCTCCGTATGCCTCCAGGGCCCAGACCTCCATCTCCCCCAGGCGTTGGCCGCCGAACTGGGCCTTGCCGCCCAGGGGCTGCTGGGTGATGAGGGCGTAGGGACCGGTGGAGCGGGCGTGTATCTTGTCCGCGGCGATGTGCTCGAGCTTCATGATGTACATGTACCCCACGGTGATGGGATGCTCGAAGGGTTCGCCGGTGCGGCCGTCCCGGAGGACGACCTTCCCGTCCATGCTATCGCCGGCATCCAGCCCGGCCTTGACGCGCTCCTCGTGGAGCTCCCTGAGGATCTCCTCCTCCCTCGCCCCGTCGAAGGGGGGCGTGGCCGCCTTCTCGCCCCGCAGGTGGCAAAGCCACCCGAGGTGCGTCTCGAAGATCTGGCCCAGATTCATCCGGGAGGGAACCCCCAGGGGGTTGAGGATGACGTCGAGTGGGGTCCCGTCGGGGAGGAAAGGCATGTCCTCCACCGGGAGGATCTTGGCGATGACACCTTTGTTCCCGTGGCGCCCGGCGAGCTTGTCCCCCACGGCGATGGGCCGCCGCTGGGCCACGTAGACCTTCACGAGCTCGTTCACCCCGGCCTCGAGCTCATCGCCTTTGGCCCGCGAGAACCGCTTCACCCGGATCACCGTGGCGGTCCCGGA
Organism: Candidatus Bipolaricaulota bacterium; assembly: GCA_027027485.1. Taxonomy (GTDB): domain Bacteria; phylum Bipolaricaulota; class Bipolaricaulia; order Bipolaricaulales; family Bipolaricaulaceae; genus JALVLL01. Next base: position 3,554 of record JALVLL010000183.1, read on the forward strand.
GATGGGGGGCATGCGGAGGGAGGTGTTGCGGAAGCTCCGCATCTTCTCCCCGAAGATGGACCGGAAGATCTTCTCCTCCGGGGTGGGCTCGGCCTCGCCCTTGGGGGTGAGCTTGCCCACGAGCACGTCCCCGGTCCTGACCTCGGTCCCCACGCGGATGATGCCGTGCTCGTCCAGGTTCTTACGGTCCTTGTTGGAGAGGCCGGGGATGTCGGCGGTGATCTCCTCGGGACCGAGCTTGGTGTCCTCAGCGGTGACCTCGAACTCCTGGATGTGGATGGAGTCGAGGATGTTCTCCCGCACCAGCCGCTCGGAGATCACGATGGCGTCCTCGTAGTTGTATCCCTCGAAGGGGAGGAACCCTACCAGGAGGTTGGCCCCGAGCGCGAGCTCCCCCTTGTCGGTAGAGAGGGAGTCCGCCAGGACATCGCCCTTCTTGACCTTGTCCCCGGGCCAGACGATGGGGCGGTGGTGGATGATGGTATCCTGGTTGGAGCGCTCGAAGTTGGCGAGCTTGTAGACCTTCTTTCCTTTCTTGGTGCGGACGACGATCTTCTGGGCGTCCACCTTCTCGACGACCCCGTCTTCCTCGGCCACCACCACGGCGCCGGAGTCCACGGCGGCCTTCCGCTCCATGCCCGTTCCCACCAGGGGAGCCTGGGGCTTGAGGAGCGGCACGGCCTGGCGCTGCATGTTGGCGCCCATAAGGGCACGGTTGGCGTCGTCGTGCTCCAAGAAGGGGATCAGGGAGGCCGAGACCCCCACGGTGGCGTGGGGGGCCACCTCCACGAAGTCCACCTCTTCGGGAGGGACGAACCGGATCTCCTCGCGCCCGGTCCTCACCGGGACGAGCTCCCCCTGGATCCTGCCCTTCTCATCGATGGACACGGTGGCGGGGGCGATGAGGTACTTCTCCTCCTCGTCGGCCATGAGGTAGACGATCTCGCCGGTGACCACCCCGTCCTTCACCCGTACATAGGGGGCCTCCAGGAAGCCGTAGTCGTTTACCCGGACGAAGACCGCCATGGAGGTGATGAGGCCGATGTTCTGGCCCTCCGGGGTCTCGATGGGGCAGATCCGGGCGTAGTGGGAGGGGTGCACGTCCCGGACCTCGATCTTGGCCCGCTTGGCCTGGGGTGATCCGCCCAGGGCCGAGAGCCTCCGCTTGTGGGTGAGCTCCGAAAGGGGGTTGGTCTGCTCCAGGAACTGGGAGAGGCGCCCGGTGTAGAAGAAGGAGTTCACCGCCGCCTGTACCGTACGGGCGGAGATGATCTTGCGGATGATGTCCTTGTCCTCGGGGTCGTAGCGGGAGAGCTTGTCCTGGGCCACCCGGGCCATGCGCACGAGCCCCGCCCTTAAGGCCGCCTGGGCCTGCTCCCCGGGAAGCCTGACGCGCTTGTTCCCCAGGTGGTCCTTCTCATCCAAAAGCCGCGGATCCTCGGGGGCCCTGAGGAGGAGCTCCACCGCCCGGAAGATGTCCTCCGGGGTGAGGTAGGTCTCCTCGCGGTCCAGGCCGAGTTTGCGGTTCAGCTTGAAACGCCCGATCTTGGTGAGGTGGTAGCGCTCGGGGTTGAAGTAGAAGTCCCGGATGTACTCCTCCATCTGGGCCAGGGAGGGCCTATCGGAGGGGCGGAACTTGTGGTAGATGTAGCGGATGGCCTCTTCCTGGGTCCTGGTCTTGTCCTCGGAGAGCGACTTCTGGATGGCCGGGTGCACCAAGCGCAGGGTACGGCCCGCCGCCTCGGCGACCTCGGCCCGCTCCCGGGTGAGCTCGCTCCCGGCCTCCCACCGCTCATCCCCGATCTCCACGTCCTCGGCGAGGATGGCCCCCACCCTGTTGTGGAGCTCCTCCGGGGGGACCTCCACGGAGTAGCGCTTGAGGATCTCGGCGTTCTCCATCCCCAGGGCCCGCAGGAAGGTGGTGGCCGGTACCTTGGCCCGCCGATCCAGGCTCGCCTTCAGGTTCCAGCGGCGCACATCGAGGTCTATCTCCAGCCAGGCCCCGAGCTCCGGCAGGAAGTGGGCCCGGAAGAGGGTCGGGCCCTCCTGGGTGATGTAGAGCCCCGGGGAGCGGGCGAGCTCGTTTACGATGGCGTTCTGGGTCCCGTTGATGATGAAGGTGGCCCGGGAGGTCATGAGGGGGATATCCGCGAGGTATAGCTCCGTCTCGCGGACCACCTTCCCGCCCTCCCAGAGCCTCGCCGTGACCTTGAGGGGGGCGGCGTAGGTGAGCCCCTTGTCGAGACACTCCTCCTCGGAGTACCTGGGCTCGCCCAGGACAGGGTCCACGAGCTCCAAATAAAGGTCGTCCCTCCCCGGGCACTTTATGGGGGAGATCTCTTCGAAAAGCTCACGGATCCCCTCCTTGATGAAGCGCTCGTACGAGCGCTTCTGGCTCTCGAGGAGGTAGGGTGGATCCATCCACCACCGTGAGCGGCCGTACCAACGCCTGTCGGTCTTCATACCCTTACGGGGACCGCGTAAGCCCCCTCACCTCCCGTTACGGATGGCGCCCGAGGCGCCGCTATTTGATCTCCACTTCTGCCCCGACGGCCTCGAGCTTCTTCTTGATCTCCTCGGCCTCCTCGGGGTCTATGCCCGACTTGATGGTGGCGGGGAGCTTGTCCACTAGCTCCTTGGCCTCCTTGAGTCCCTTGCCGGTGATCTCCTTGACGGCCTTGATGACCTGGATCTTCTGCTGCCCCACGGAGGTGAGGACCACGTCCACCGCGGTCTTCTCCTCGGCCGGGGCAGCGCCGCCGGCAGCGGGAGCAGCGGCCACCGCCACGGGCACGGCCGCCTGGGCCGAGACGCCGAACCGCTCCTCGATGGCGGCCACGAGCTCGGCCAGCTCCTTCACCGACATCTCCTCGATGGCCTGCAGGATTTCCTCTTTGGTCATGACGACGCCTCCTTAGCCTTCTGTACTTCGGAAAGGGCCACCGCGAGTTTGCGCAGTATACCCTTCAAGGCCACGGCCAGCCCGCGGATGGGCCCGGCCATGGCCCCGGCCAGCCTCGCGATGAGCTCCTCCCTGGAGGGGAGGTCCGCTATTTTATCCGCCTCCTCGGGCGAGACGGGCTCCCCCTCGAATATCCCGGCCTTCACCTTGAGCTGCGGGAACTTCTTCCGCGACTCCCGCACCGCCCGGAAGGGGACAGTGGGATCGTCGTAGCCGATCACCACGGCGTTGGGACCCCGGAGGTACTTGGCCAGCTCCTCCAGGCCGGCCTCCTGGGCGGCGATGCGGGCCAGGGTGTTCTTTATCACCTTGAACTCGAGGCCCTTGCCCTTCATGAGCTCCCGCAGCTCGGTCATCTCCGGGGCCGGGATCCCCAGGTACTCCACCAACACCAGCCCCTGGGCCTTGGAGAACTTCTCTTTCAGGGCCTGAACCTGGGCTATCTTTTCCGGCTTCGGCATACCCATCCCCCTTCAGAGCTTGCTGGCGAGCTGTATGAGCTCCCTCTCGTCCACCCTGATCCCGGGCCCCATGGTGGAGGAGATGGAGACGCTCTGCAGGTAGCGCCCCTTGAAGTCCTCGGGCCGGCGGTCGAGGATGGCTCGGGTGAGGACCACCAGGTTCTCCAGGAGCTTTTCGGTCTCGAAGGAGACCTTGCCGAAGGGGGCGTGGACGATGCCGTAGCGATCGGCCCTGAACTCCACCATCCCCTGCTTCATCTCCTTCACCACCCGCGCCACGTCCATGGTGACGGTCCCGGTCTTGGGTGAAGGCATTAGCCCCCGGGGCCCCAGGATCCGCCCCAACTTCCCCACCACCGGCATCATGTCCGGGGTGGCCACCACCCTGTCGAACTCCAGCCAGCCCTCCTTCTGGATCTTCTCGGCCAGCTCCTCGCCGCCCACGTAGTCGGCGCCGGCCTCCTGGGCCTCCTTGATCTTCTCGCCCTTGGCGAAAACCAGCACCCGAACGGTCTTCCCGATCCCGTGGGGGAGCACCACGGTCCCGCGGATGGGGTACTGGGAGGGATTGATGCCGAGCTTGAAGGCGGCCTCAGCGGTCTCGTCGAACCTGGCCGTGGCGGTCCTCTTCATGAGCTCGATGGCCTCCCGGACCGGGTAGACCCTGGTCCTATCCACCACCGCTACGGCCTCGAGGTACCTCTTGGAACGCTTCATTTCTCGACCACCTCGATCCCCATGTTCCTGGCCGTCCCGAGGACCATCCTGATGGCGGCCTCGATGTCCTTGGTATTCATGTCGGGGAGTTTGCGCTCGGCGATGCGGCGCACCTGCTCCATGGTGACCTTTCCCACCTTGATGCGGTTGGGCTCAGGCGACCCCTTCTCGATCCCGGCCGCCTTCTTGAGGAGGACCGATACCGGCGGCTGCTTCAGGGTGAAATCGAAGGAACGATCGGAGTAGATGGTGATCTCGACGGGGATGAGGATGCCGGGCTCCTCGTTCTTGGTGGCCTCGTTGAACTTCTTGCAGAAGTCCATGATGTTTACCTTGTGCATGCCCAGCACCGGCCCCACCGGCGGGGCGGGGTTGGCCTGCCCTGCCGGGATCTGAAGCTTTATCTTCGCCACGACCTGTTTCGCCATCTCGAATCACCCCTTACACTTTGGCGATACCGTCCAGACTTATCCGCACCGGGAGCTCGCGGCCGAAGATCTTGACCGCCACCACCGCCTCCTCGGCCTCCTTGTCGATCTCCTTGATCTCCCCGGTGAAGTCGGCGAAGGGGCCCTCGATGATCTGAACGATCTCGCCTACCTCGAATTCTACCTCCACCTTGGGCTTCCGCTCCTCCTCCACCTCGGGGGCGCGGGTGACGCCGGCGAGCCTCTGGACCGCCACCATCTCCTGCCCCTCGATGGGGATGGGGTGGAACCGGTTCCCCACGAAGCGGGCCCCCTCGACCCCCGCGATGAGCTCCCGCATCTGCTCCTCGTCGAGCCCCATCTTGGCGAAGACGTACCCGGGGAAGAGCCTTCTTTTCTCGATCCGGTGGATGGAGATGATGCGCTTCTCCTTGTATTCCTTCACCTTCACGAGGCCGGAGGCGTTGGCGTAGATCTTGTGCTCCTTCTCGATCTCGAAGCCCGCGGGGAGCTCCTGCCCCTCCTTCAGGCGGGGGCAGAGCTCCTCAGGGATGATGCGGGTCTCCTTGGTCCCGTCCTCGTACTCCAGGGTCACCCGCTTCACCTTCTCCCGGGCCACGATCTGGCCCGGGACGTCGATCTGGTAACGCGAGTCGGAATCGATGGTGATGGGCACCCCGGCCCGTACCTTTTCACCCACGCGGATGTCCCGGCGGAGCTGCTTCTCCTGGGGGACGAGGTACTCCTTCTCAGTGCGGTCCACCCGCTCCACCACGATGCGCCACATGGGCTCGATGGAGACCACCCGGGCCGCCTTGGGGAGGTGGCGCGGCGGGCGACGGGCGATCAGGGCCCCCCGCTCCACCCGCTCGTTGTTCTTCACCAGGACGTCGTACTCGTAGGAGACCCTGTACTCGGTGGCCCGGCCGCGGCGGGAACGGGAGGTGACCACCTCCTCCACTGGGACGAGGAAGTACTCGACCCCGTCATCTTTTTTGACGGGCTCAAAATACCTCTCCCATCCGAGCTGGCGGACCCTCTCCTCGAGCTGTTTCTTGACGCGCAGCTCGGAGCCGGCGGAGGTCTGAATGGCATACCATTTCTTGCGCTGCATCCCTCGACGGCGTCCCTTCCCCTCAGCGGAGGATTACGCTCAGGACGGCCCTTATCACCGTATCCAGGATCCCGAGATATATCGCCAAAGCCAGGACCATGAGAAGGATAAGGGCCGTGAAGGCCGCCACCTGCTGCCAGGGCGGCCAGCTGACCCTCTTGATCTCCGCCACCACTCCCCGGAAGTAATTCCTCAGCCGGGCTATTGGGGAATGCACGAAAG
>JALVLL010000184.1 GCA_027027485.1 Candidatus Bipolaricaulota bacterium
GGCGGAGACCCCGTTCTACGGGGAGCTCGGGGGGGTGGTCCCCTCCCCGAGGAGGATCCTGGAAGAGGTGAGGAAATATGTCCGTTGAGGTGGGGATACCCGAGGGTTTCGTGAAGGTCTTCTCGAAGCCCAAGGCCCTCAGCGACGCGAAGTTCACCTACTGCCCTGGATGCCACCATGGGATCATCACCCGGCTCGTGGCCGAGGCCATCGACGAGCTGGGGATCCTGGAGCGGACGGTGGGGATATCCCCCGTGGGCTGCGCGGTGTTTCTCGATCGCTTCTTCAACTGCGACTTCGTGCAGGCGGCCCACGGGAGGGCCTGTGCGGTGGCCACGGGGATAAAACGGGCCCGTCCGGACCTCATCGTCTTCACCTATCAAGGGGATGGGGACCTCGCAGCCATCGGGACCGCGGAGACGATCCACGCCGCCAACCGCGGCGAGAATATCACCGTGATCTTCGTGAACAACGGGATCTACGGAATGACGGGCGGCGAGATGGCACCCACTACCCTTTTGGGCCAGCGCACCGTCACCACCCCCATGGGGCGCGAACCTAGGGTCCACGGCTTCCCCCTGAAGATCTCGGAGATGTTGGCGCAGCTGGATGGCCCCGCTTACATTACCCGCCAGGCGGTCTTCGACTACAAGCACATCGTCAAGGCCCGTCAGGCCATCATCAAGGCCTTCAGGAATCAGCTCGAGGGGAAGGGCTTCTCCATGGTGGAGATCCTCTCCACCTGCCCCACCAACTGGCGGATGCCCCCGGCGGAGGCGGCCCGCTGGGTGGCGGAGGAAGTGGTGAAGACCTATCCCTTGGGGGACCTAAAGGACGTGGGGTGAGCGATGGAGAAGGGCGTTATCTTCGCGGGCTTCGGCGGCCAGGGGATATTGCTTGCGGGAAAGATCCTCGCCCGGGCGGGGATGGAGCTCGGGTACGAGGTGACGTGGCTCCCCTCGTACGGCCCCGAGATGCGCGGTGGGACGGCCAACTGCACCGTGGTGGTGGCCGACGCCCCCATCGGCTCCCCGGTGGTGGACAACCCCGATGCTTTGGTGGCACTGAACGCCCCCTCCCTGGATAAGTTCGAGCCCCGGGTGGCCGAGGGCGGTCTCATCGTTTACAACAGGTCCCTGGTGAAACGCTCGGTGAAAAGGGGGGACGTCAGGTCGATCCCCGTCCCCGCCAACGACATCGCCATGGAGCTGGGGAACCCCCGGGTGCTGAACATGGTGGCCCTGGGGGCACTGATACGGGCGTTGGGAGTGGTCCCCTTGGAGGCGGTGGAGGCCGCCATGAGGGAGGAACTCGGGACCAAGGTCAAGAAGGAGCTCCTCGATCTCAACGCCGAGGCCCTTCGCCGGGGCTTCTCCGAAGCGGAGAAACACCTGTGATGTGCGATCGGTGATGGGTGACAAGAGGAATGACGAAACCCGTCACTCATCACCGATCACCCGTCGCTCCCAAATGGGGGAATACGTATTCCGCGGGCGGCTGATCGCGGTCCGGGTAGACGAGACCGAGCGGGGACCCCGGGAGGTGGTGGAACACCCCGGGGCGGTGGCGATCCTGGCGGTGAACGAGAGGGGCGAGGTCCTCCTGGTGAGGCAGTACCGCCATGGGGCGGGGAGATCCCTCTGGGAGATCCCCGCCGGGACCCTGGAGCCCGGGGAAAGCCCGCTGCGTTGTGCCCAGCGGGAGCTGTGGGAGGAGACAGGCCTCAGGGCGCGCAGGTGGCGGAAGCTCGGGACCTTCTACACCTCGCCGGGTTTCCTGAACGAGCTCATGCACCTTTTCCTGGCCGAAGAGCTCGAGGGCGAGCCCGGGCCCCAGACCGAGGATGAGGTGGCCGAGATCTCCTTCAGGCGTCCCGAGGAGATCCTGAGGGCCGTGGGAAGCGGGGAGGTCGGTGATGGGAAGACCCTGGCCGCCCTGGCCTTCGCCCTTGCCAACCCCGAGGATGACGGCCCCTATCTCCCTCTTCGATGATCTGGCCTGAAGGCTCCGAGACCCGGCTCCTTTCTTTTTTGCGTGTTTTGTTAAACGTTTAAAATCCCACTCAGGAGGGAGATATGCGGGAGCTCCTTTTGGGAATGGATGTGGGTACCCAGGTGACCAAGGGGGTGTTGGTCCGCCCCTCGGGGGAGATCCTGGCCGAGGCGACACGGGAATACGACGTCCTTCATCCCCAGCCGCTATGGGCCGAGCAATGGCCGGAGGTGTGGCTCAGGGCAGCGATGGAGGTGATCCGCGAGCTTCTCTCACACACCGACCCAGATCGGGTGGCCGGGGTCTGCGTCAGCGGGCTTTACGGGGGAAGCGGCATCCCCTTGGACGAGGGGATGCGTCCGGTGCGGCCTTGCCTTATCTGGATGGACCGGCGTGCCACCGCCGAGGTCCATTGGATCATGGAGAACGTGGACTTAGAGAGGCTCTTTTCCGTGACGGGGAACTGGGTCGACAGCTACTACGGTTACACCAAGATCCTGTGGATCAAGAACCATGAGCCGGATAATTGGCGGAAAATAAGGCTTTTCCTGCCCCCCAACGCCTACATCGTCTACCGGCTCACGGGGGAGGTGGCCATCGATCACTCCTCGGCGGGGAACCTGGGCGGCCTTTATGATATCCACCGCCACACCTGGTCCGAGGAGATGGCGGATGCCTTGGGGATCCCGTTGGAGCTTATGCCCCACAGGATCGTTCCCTCGGCCGAGGTGGTGGGGGAGGTGACGGCGGAGGGGGGCAAGCTCTCGGGGCTTAGGCCCGGCACCCCGGTGCTCGCCGGGGGGATCGATGCCCCCATGGAGACCCTGGCCGCCGGGGCATTCTCCCGCGGGGACAACGTGGCCATGATGGGGACCTCCACCTGTTGGGGGATCGTTCACCGGGGTGAGGGGTTCGCGAGGGAACTGGTGTCAATGCCCCATGTCCTCGACCCGGAGGAGCTTTACTATACCTGGGCCGGCTCCGCCACCTCCGGGGCCCTAGCGCGGTGGTTCCGGGACCAGCTCGGCTGGGAGGAGGTGGCACGGGCCGCGGCCGAGGATCGCGACCCCTACGCCATCCTGGACGAGGAGGCCGCGAAGGTCCCGCCGGGTTCCGAGGGGCTTGTGGCCCTCCCTTATTTCATGGGGGAGCGGGCGCCCCTGTGGGACCCCGAGGCCCGGGGGGCGTTCGTGGGGCTCACCCTTTCCCATACCCGGGCACATCTTTTCCGTGCCCTGCTCGAGGCCGCGGCGTATTCCCTGAGACACGCCATCGAGGCGGGGATCGGGGTGGGACTCC
>JALVLL010000185.1 GCA_027027485.1 Candidatus Bipolaricaulota bacterium
AGCGAAGCTGGGAAAGGCCTCCCGGGGGATGATGGGAGATCACCCCCGTCGCCCCGAGCTCCCGGGCCAAGAGGAGCTCTCCCACCCCCACATCGATGGCGAAAAGAACTTTCTTTCCCAACTCCCCGGGCACGAGGACCCCGGAGTCCGCCGGGATCTCCTCCAAGCCCGCGAGCTCCAACGCCAGCTTCAGCGCCTCATCGGCCCGCAACCCCAGCCTCCTCGTAGATCTTCCGCTTTAGGACCCCGATGAAGGGGAGGTTCCGGTAGAGCTCGGCGAAATCCAGCCCATACCCCACCACGAAGACGTCCTCCGGGAGGGTGAACCCCACGTAATGCACCGGCACCTCCACTTGGCGGCGGGCGGGTTTGTCGATGAGGGTGCAAATGCGGATGCTGGCAGGGGAGCGGGCGCGGAAGAGCCTGAGGATGTGGTCCAAGGTGTTCCCGGTGTCCACGATGTCCTCCACGATGAGAACGTCCCTTTTGTGGATGGAGCGGTCCAGGTCCTTTAAGATCCGCACCTCGCCAGGGGAGGTACCGTTGCGGTAGCTGGAGACGGACATAAGGTCGTATTCCAAGGGGATATCCATGACGCGGATGAGATCCGCGAGGAAAGGCATAGCCCCCTTCAGGATCCCCACCACAAGGAGCGGCCGCCCATAGGGGTCCTTGGCCGCACCGCCGCGGTAATCGCGGGCGATCTCCTCCCCGAGTTCTTTGACCCTGCGGGCTATCTCCTCGGCGCTTATGAGGACGCGCTCGATCTCCTCCCTTAGGCCCTTCATAGAGAAAATGATACCGAAATCCGCGGCGGTATCAGCACGGGAGAAGCCGGATTGGAATCGCGTGTCCGAGAGAGAGATCATTGCGGGAGAGGATACTCCGGGAATCGATTCCCACCGGCCAGGCCGGTGATCTTATCCTTGGTTATGATCGTGGCCCGTACACCGGCGCCGGGCCCAGGTCTTCTCGTCTCTCTTCACGCTCGCCCCCATGGCTGTGGGGCTTGTGATTTTGGATCGAGATGCCGTTCCGCGATCGCCTAAGGGCGGGGCACTTGAAAGCGAGGGTCTTGATCGGATCTTCCTAGCGCTCATATACCCAGACGGTCTCGCGCTCGAGCTTTTCTTTAAATGTACCCCGAAGTCTCTCCCACTCCTCCAAGGTGTAAACCAGGAGGTCGACTGGAACGGGGAGCTTTTCGTAGGGGAAGTCGGCCGCCCGGTAGATGAAGGGCTTTTTAGAACGGTCCACCACGATAACGAGGTCGAGATCGCTCCCCGGGCCCCAGTCGCCGCGTGCATAGGAGCCGAAATACCCGATCCGGATCACCTCGGGGTGTTCCCGGACCACCCCCTCTACCCAGCGGCCACAGCGCGACCCACCGCTTCCCTAGGGGGCCATCTGAGAACGGACGAATTCAACGATCTCACGGGCATAGCGGATCGCCTCCTCGCTCTGGATGGGGCCGTAATGTTCGAACGGGGCCCTTCCGCGTGGGCGTTGGGGTAGCGGGTGGGCACGTAGAAGTTGTCCAGGACCTTGGCCTTTTCGATCAAGTCGGTTTCGGGTCTCGATCCAGGAGGGAGTTCCTGAAGCAGTCTCGCTATCACGTGCCCCCAGGCTTCCTGTCCCAGGTGTAAATGCAGGGCCTCCACCGCCTTCCCTGCGGCCTGGTGGGCCGCGAAACAGGCCCACTCGCGTTTCCCTAGCTCCCGTGACTCCTCAGCGTGTTTGAGATCTCGCTCGGCTTGTTTCAGCCAATCGAAGCTCCGGTTTGCCATCGGGATCGAATGAAAGCATAACCCGATTGAGGGCGATGTGTCTCCCTTCAGGGGCGGAAGTCCTTGGGGGACTCCAGGCCGAAGTAATCCAGGAACTCTTCGGTTATCTCGAGGACCTTAGTTTTCCCCTTCTTCTTCGCCCGCACGAACCCCATCTCGATGAGGCGGCGGATGTGGGAATAGGCCCTGTCGCCGCGGATCTTCACCACCTCGGCCTGGGTGATGGGGCCCCGGTAGGCTATCAGCGCCAAGGTCCGCAGCACCGGCTCCGGGATGTCCCCTCCCGGGGCGAAGGGGCGCACGAGCCTCGCGTACTCGTCCGTGAGCTCCAGGATATACCCGCCCCCCTTCGTCCGCAGGCGGTACGGCTTTCCGGCGCGCTCGAGTTCCTCGGAGATGGCGTTGATGGCGGCGTGCACCTCTTCCTGGGGTATCCCCAAGACCCGCGAAAGCTCTTCCAGGGTGAGGGGCCTTGTGGCCACGAAGAGGGCGGCCTCAACAGCGGCCTTGGCGTCGATGGCCATTCTTGGGGACCTTCACCACTAGCTCCCCCAAGAACCTCCTCTGGGAAAGCACCACCATACCCCGGGCGTCCAAGTGGAGGAGCTCCATGAACCGGGCCACCACTTCGTTCGGGTCGCGGCGGGAAAGGAGGGCCTCGAAGGGGACATCCCTTTTGCCGTTGACCAGGGAAAGGAGCTTCCGCCAGAGCCTCCGCGCCCTGACGCTGAACGGCTCCCCTTTGGGCATGGGGACCTCGACGGGCCTGCTGCGGGGGCGTTTGCGGCGCTTCCTCTTCTCCTGTTCCAGAGCCGCCCTGAGGGCCTGTTTCAGCTCTTCCAGCGTGATCTTCCGCCGGGGCCTCCGGGGCACGGTCGGCCTCAGTTCGGGGGAGATGAACACCCCCTCCTCGGGGATGAACTCCGCCTGTTGTGCGGCGGCGATAAGCGCCTCTTTTTCGTCCTCCGATGAGTCGCCGTCGCCGTGTTTGCCGTTTCCGTTCCCCTCCCTGAGGATTTCCGCTTTCAGCCTCAGGAGCACTGCCCCCACGAGGAGCATCCTCCCGGGGATCTCGAGCTCGAGCGTCCGGAGCCTCAGCATGTACTCCCGGAACCTCCGCACGAGCTCAACGACGTCGATATCCCAGGGGTCCATGTCGTGGGTGAGCTCCCGGAGGACCTCCTCCCAATCGGCCCGTGCTAGCCTCTCCGGTGAGATCTCAGTGCGCATATCCGCTCAACTCCAGTGCCAGCACCCGGGAACAGCCTCCCCTCATGGTGACCCCATAGACCCTATCGGCGTAGCGGATGAGTTCCTCGTTGTGGGAGATCACGATCACCTGGGCTTCCCGGGCGATCTCCCGCAGCAGCCCCGCCAGCCTCTCGGAGTTCGGCTTGTCCAGGGCGGCGTCGACCTCGTCGAAGAGGTAAAAGGGCGCGGGCTTCCCGGCCGAAAGGGCCAATATGAACGCCACCGCCACCAAAGCCCGTTCCCCCCCGGAGAGGGCATCGAGGAGCACCATCTCCTTGCCCGGCGGCCTCGCTTTCACCAAGAGGCCCGAGGAGATATCGCCGGGGACTTCCAGGGATATGCTCGCTTCCCCCCCGCCGAAGAGCTGTTTGAACCTGCGATCGAACTCCCGGGAGATGGCCTCCATGGTGGTCAGGAACTTCTCCACCTTGCGGCGCTCGATATCGGCGATCAAGGTCTCGATCTCCCTCTTCTCCCTCTCCAGGGTGAGGACCCTTTCCTTGAAGGCCTGGAACTCCGCGAGGTACGCGTCGTACTCCTCGATGGCCCTCAGGTTCACGGGGCCGAAGGAGGAGAGCTCCGCCTCGAGCTCCCTTAACCTCCGCTGGAGGGCCGCGGCCGATCCCTCGGCCCGCTCCTCGGGCTCCTCCACCTCTCCCAGCAGGGCGAGCTTCCCCTGGATCTCACCGAGTTCCCGCTCGTAGCGGGCCAGCATCCCCCTGGCCCTCTCCAGGGCGCGGTAGATCTCCCTCCGGCGCTCCCGAAGCCCGAGGAGCTCCTCTTCCCGCTTGGATTTTCTCTTTTTCTCCCTGGCCTGGGCCAGGGTAGCTCGGTGGAGCTCCTTCTCGGCCTCGTTATATGCCGCCTGGAGCCTGGAGATCCCGGCCTTGAGCCTGCGGAGCTCCCCTTTGAGCCTCTCTATCTCTTCCTTCCTCGCGCCGATATCCGGCCCCTTCCTGCCCTTGGATTCCCGGAAGCCGCCGAAGAGGGCGCCCCCCCTCTCCAAGAGGTCGCCCTTGAGGCTCACCGCCCGCACGCCGAGCACATCCTTCAATACCCCGAGGTCCTCCACCACCAGGGTGTCGGCGAGCACGTACTTGAAAGCCGGGAGCACCCGCTCATCGCACCGGATGAGGTCCACCAGGAACCCGAGGATCCCCTTTTCCCCTATCAGCTCCTCGGCCTTGGGCGAGAGGGGAGGGGGCAGGAGCTTGTCCAAAGGGAGGAAGCGGGCGCGGCCGATGCGGTTCTCCCTGAGGTACCGGATGCATTCCAGGGCCACCTCCCGGGTGGTGACCACGATGTCGTGGGCGTGCCCCCCCAAGGCGGCCTCCAGCGCGTCCTCGAACTCGGGGTCCACCTCCCCGAGCTCCCCCAGGGTCCCGAGGACCTGGTCCCATTCCAGGGAGAGGATCTCCTTCACGGGCTCCGGGATCCGGCGCTGGGGCGGGGAGAGGCGCTTTATCTCCTCCAGGGCGTCGGAGAGGGCCTTTATCTCCCGTTCCTTGGCCCTGGCCTCGGCTTCCTTCGCGGCGAGCTCCCCCCGGAGCCGCTCCACCTTCTGCACCAGCTCGATCACCCGGCCCTCGGTATCCGGCTCGCCCTCTTCCTCAAAGGGCTTCTCCCGCAGCTCCCATTCGATGGCCTCGATCCTCTTGTCGAGCTCGTCCACTTCGCCGGCGAGTTTCCCCACCTCGGCCTTGTATCGGCGCAGCTCCCCCTTGATCCTCGCCTCGGCCTCCTTGAGCTCCCGATACTTGAGGTACTTCAGGGTCGCCAGGATCCGGTTCCTTTCCCCCTCGAGCTCCCGGTACTTGAGGGCGGCCTCGCGCTCGCGGTGGAGCTCCACCAGTTGCCGCCGCCTTTCGGCGAGGAGGATCCTCGCGGCGTTGAGCCTCTCCTTGACTTGGGCGAGCTCGGAGATGGCCTTCGCCTTCCTCTCCTCGTAGGTGGCGATGCCGGCCACCTCCTCGATGAGCTCCCGGCGACGTTTCGGGGAGCGCTCCAGGACCTCGGTGACCATCCCCTGCTCCACGATGTAGTAGCCACCGGGCTCTATCCCGCCCAGGGAAAGGAGCCTCTCTACATCGCCCGCGGAGGCGGTCCTCCCCATGATCCTGTAGGTGGAGGAGGTGGAGGTGATCCGCCGCGATATCACCACCTCGTCCACGTGTCCGGGGAGGAGCTCGTCGAAGGTGCCCCGGGAGTTATCGAGGAAGAGCGCGACCTCCGCCACGGGGACGGTCTCGCCTTTTGGAGAGGTATGCAGCAGGTGCTCCAGCCTCCCCGCCCGGAGCTCCCGCGAGCGATACCCCATGACGAAGGTGATGGCCTCCAGGATGTTGGATTTCCCAGTGCCGTTCTCGCCCACGATGGCGGTGAACCCCGGGTAGAAGGGAATGGAAGTGCGCCTGCCGAAGGACTTGAACCCGGAGATTACCAGTCGCTTTATATGGGTGCTCATCCTTCCTCGAAGAGAGGGAGCTGCACCACCCTGGGCGGCCTCCCTTCCTGCGGGGATCCTGTCCCTTCAGGTCGCTCCCCGGTGTTCTGGGCTTGTTCGGGCGTCCTTACCCCAAGCTCTCCCATACGTATCCTCCCCAAGGATCTACGTGACGACTATAACTTTCGCTTTCCGGGACGGCAAAAGGGGAGGGAAGGGGGGCATTCCCTCCCCGACATCTCCATGCCCTCCTTCAGCCGCCGAGGAAGTAGAGGGCCAACGCCCCGAGGCCCACAAGGAGCGCCAGGATTGCCAGGCCCTGGGCACCGCCCGCGGCGCCGGCCACCTTCTCCTCGATCTTGGTCTGGACCTCGCCCTCGAGGGATTCCATCCGGGACTCCAGGGAACCCATCCTGTCCTCGAGGGA
Source organism: Candidatus Bipolaricaulota bacterium (assembly GCA_027027485.1). GTDB lineage: Bacteria > Bipolaricaulota > Bipolaricaulia > Bipolaricaulales > Bipolaricaulaceae > JALVLL01. The sequence continues at coordinate 5,909 of JALVLL010000185.1, forward strand.
AGACGTCTTTCCCTCCAGGGAGGAGAGGCGGCTCGAGAGGTCGGCCACGCTGGACTCGAAGGACTCTATCTTGGTGCGGTTGTTCTCTATCCGGGCCTGCAGGGCCTGTACCGCCTGCTCGAGCTTGAGCACCCGGCGCTGCAGGTGCCCGAGGTCCTCTTCCTCCAGGCGCTTGATCCGGGTCTCGTGGTCGGACACTTGAGCCGAGAGCTGGGAGAGCTTGTTCTGGAGCTCCCTGACCAGGGTGAACTTCTCGGTGAGCTCCTGGATCTTGGCCGCCAGGGAGTCGTACTTGGCCTCCAGGTTCCTATCCTCTGCGTCCAGGGCGGCGATGGAGTTCTTGATCTCGATGATGAACGAGGAGAAGAACTGGGTGACTTCCCCGAAGGCCGTCTTCATCTGGGTGATCTCCTCCTGGGCCGGTGGGAGGGCGATGCCCCTGGGCTTCTCGGCCTCGCCTTGCGCGAGTGCCAGGAGCCCGCATGTCGCCCCCACCAAGGCCAGCGCGAGGATCCTCTTCATATCCACAACCCCCCTCCTTTCACACGGGCGTCGCTTCCCCAGACTAAGGGATCCGCCCCGGGGACACAGTGGAGGTTGGCTTGTGGAGGGGGTGGGTTTGTCGCAACCTTTACGGACAGATGTCCGAAAGGAACAGCGGGAAGCTCAGGGTGAGGTTCGCCCCGAGCCCAACGGGGTTCCTGCATGTGGGCGGTGCCAGGACCGCCCTCTTCAACTGGCTGTGGGCCAGGAGGGAGGGCGGGACCTTCGTCCTGAGGATCGAGGATACGGATTTAGCACGCTCCGAGCGGCGCTTCGCCGAGGGGATCCTGGAGGCGCTGAGGTGGCTGGGGCTCGATTGGGACGAGCTCTACTACCAGTCGGAGAGGCTCGAGATCTACCGCCGCTACGCCCAGCGACTCCTGGACGAGGGGAAGGCCTATCACTGTTTCTGTACCCCGGAGGAGGTGGCCGCCAGGCTGGGGAGGAACCGCGGGCTGGAATACGACGGACACTGCCGCGGCCTCTCCGAGGAGGAGAGACGCCGCTACCTCGAAGAGGGAAGGAAGCCCGCGCTCCGTTTCGTCGTCCCAGAGGAGAAAAAGCACACCTCCTTCCGCGATTTCCTCAGGGGAGAGATCTCCTTTGAGCGCCTTACCACCGGGGATTTCGTGATCATGAAGTCCGATGGCACCCCCACCTACAACTTCGCCTGTGTGATCGATGACCACGAGATGGGGATAACCCATGTGCTGCGTGCCGAGGACCACATATCCAATACCCCGAAACAGATTTGGATCTATGAGGCCCTGGGTTGGGAGCCGCCGGAGTTCGGGCATCTCTCCATGATCCTGGGTCCAGACAGGAGGAAGCTCTCCAAGCGCCACGGGGCTACCTCGGTGGAGGAGCTGCGGGCCCAGGGGTTCCTCCCCAAGGCGGTGGTGAACTACCTCGCTACCTTGGGCTGGTCTCCCCCTGGGGGGCGGGAGATCTGGGAGCCCGAGGAGCTCATCCAGGCGTTCTCCCTGGATCGGGTGGTGACCTCGCCCCAGGTATTCGACCTGGAGAAGCTGAAGTGGGTGAACCGAAAGCACCTTTCCAGGCTCTCGGGCAAGGAACTGTTCGATGCGGCGAGGCCTTTCTTGGAATGGCTGGGAGGGGAGGCCCTGCGGGATGAGGGGAAGGTCATAAAGGCCCTGGAACTCGTGGTCCCCTCGATCTCCACCCTGGGAGAGCTCGTGGGAAATCCTGATCTCGAGGTGCTGTTCCGGCCCCCCGAGCTCGATGGTGCCGTCCTCGAGGAGCTCTCCCGCCCCCCCGCACCGGAGGCCCTCGAGCGCCTTCTCGAAGCCCTCCCGGATGCCATCTCTCGGGAGGGCCTCAAGCCCCTCGTTCACAGAGTGGCCGGGGAACTCGGGGTGAGGCCCCGGGAGGTCTTCCATCCCCTGAGGCTCGCCCTCACCGGAAGAGGGAAGGGCCCGGAGCTCGCCTCCATATGCGAGGTCCTGGGGAGGGAAGAGGTGGCGCGCAGGATACGAAAAGCCCTTGAGCTCTTGGAGAAAGGGCGATAAATTGTGGGTCCTTTCGTGTAAGGCCACGCCACGACGGGAAGGAGGGAATGGATGACGGCTTTGATTGTGGTAAGCGGGCTGATATCGCTTCTTGCCTTGGGGAGTGCGGCCTACTATAACGCTTACGTCGCCCGCCAGCCCCGGGGCACCGCGCGGATGAAGGAGATTCAGACCTACATCCGCCAGGGCGCCATGACCTTCATGATCGAGGAAGCGAAGCACATGGCCATCGCCATCCTCGCCATCGGCATCATCCTCTGGATCCTCTTCTACTGGGAGGTCGCGGTTTCGTTCTGGATCGGGGCCTTCTTCTCCATGGCTGCAGGGTTCATCGGGATGAACGCCGCTACCCTCTCCAACGCCCCCACCACCGAGGCCACGCGCCATTCCATCTCCCGGGGGTTGCGGGTCGCCTTCGCCGGGGGAAGCGTCATGGGGCTCTCGGTGGCCGGGCTGGCTCTGGGCGGGCTATTGATCGTCCTCGCCCTCTTCCGCCGCGAGTTCGAACCTGCCAGCGTCTCCATCGTCACCAAACATCTCTTCGGGATCAAGGCCGCGGGGGTGAACTTCATCAAGGGGGCCTTGCTGGTATCCGCCTACTCGGCGGGGGCGTCTCTGGTCGCCCTCTTCGACCGTGTCGGCGGCGGCCTTGGTGTAGATGCCGCCGCCGACATGGCCGCGGACATCGTGGGGAAAGTCGAGGCCAAGATCCCCGAGGACGACCCCCGTAACCCCGCCACCATCGCCGACAACGTAGGCGACAACGTGGGGGACGTGGGGGGATTGGGCGCCGATCTCCTGGAATCCTTCGTGGGTTCCATCATTTCAGTGATCGTCATGGTCCTCTACATCTACGTCGGCCGCCACAACCCTGGGATAAGGGACATCCTCGCGAAGTTCGGCCTCTCGCCGGATATGGGCATCTCCCAGTATTGGTGGCTGTTGCTCCTCCCGGTGGTGATCGTAGCGGCGGGGACCCTCTCCTCCTGGCTGGGGGGCCTTTATATCCGCTTCGCCCGGGGCGATGATCCCCAGCGGACGCTGAGCAACGGCCTGGTGATCTCGGCCGGGCTCACGGCCCTCTTCTCGCTGATCATTTCCCTGGCCTCCCCCACGAACCTGACGCCGTTCTGGACGGTTCTTCTGGGGCTCGCCGCGGGGGTGGCGATCGGCAAGCTCTCCGAGTACTACACCTCCTACAAGTACAAACCCACCTTGGAGCTCGCGAAGATGAACCAAGCCGGCCCCGGCGTGGGGGTGGCCGGCGGGCTTGCCGTGGGGATGCTCTCCACCTTCTGGCCCGTGTTGGTACTGGTGGGCGCCACGGTGCTTTCCTACTACATCGGTAACCTCCTCGGGGTGGCCTTCACCGCGGCGGGGATGCTGTCGTTCGTGGGCATGAACGTGTCCATCGCCTCCGCCGGGCCGATAGCCGCTACCGCGGGCGGGCTCG
>JALVLL010000186.1 GCA_027027485.1 Candidatus Bipolaricaulota bacterium
CTTTTGGGGTTGGAGGCCGCCAGGGCCCTCACCATGAGGGGGCTTTCGGTGACGGTGGTGGAGTTGGCCCTTTGGCTCCTCCCGCGGCAGCTGGATCGCCAGGGCGGGGAAGTCCTGGCGGGGATCTTAGAGGGAATGGGGATAAGGTTCCGCCTTGGTCACAAGTGTTCCGCGGCGGTGGCAAAGGGGGATTCGTGGGAGATCCTCCTCGACGATGGCTCCACGGCGGCCGGCGATTTCATCCTCGTCTCCACCGGGATCGTCCCCAGGGTGGATCTAGCTCAAGGAGTAGGGATAACCCTGAAGAGGGGCGTACTGGTGGACGATTTCATGGCCACCGATGCCCCAAATGTCTTCGCGTGTGGGGATGTAGCGGAGTGGAGGGGGATCGTCTACGGGGTAGTGCCCGCGGCCCAGGAGCAGGCCGAGGTGGCCGCGGCCAACATGGTCGATCCGGGAAGCGCCCGCTACGGGGGAACGGTGCCCGCGGTGCGCCTCAAGGTCGCCGGGGTGAACCTGATCTGTGCCGGAGAGACCCAACCCCAGGGCGGCCCCTTATCCGAGGCGCGCTACGCCGACCCCGAGGTCGGGATCTACAGGAAGTTCGTTTGGGATAGAAAGGGGAGGCTTGTGGGGGCGGTGGTCCTCGGGGAGCGGGCCTTTGGGATCGAGGAGCTCGTGCGCAAGGGGGTGCAGGCACCGCCGATCCTCGAGGACCTCCTCCGGGGCGAATACCCGAGGCCCTGAGATTTTTGGTTACCGCCGCCGCTCGACTCACTCGATAAGCGCCTCCCGAACTTAAGGTACGACCTGATCCTCACTACGGGGTCAATGAGCAGGGTTAAGGCAAGCAAAGCATAGAGTATCCAATTCAGTGCCGGCCACCTAAGGAGTCCAGACTTTTTATGACTGTTCACCGGCTCCCGGCCGGTAATACGGTAAAAAATGTCGACTTCGTCCCATTCCTTGTAGCAACGACTGCACAAGGGTTTCAGCTTCCAACCGAGCCGAGCAACCACTTTGAGGTCATCCCTGTCGGTGATCTCTTTCCCACAATTCGAGCAACCTACCGGAGATCCCGTTCCGCCTATCACCACTGCCCTTCGGGTTCCACACTCATGTCCGCGTTATGAAAGTATAGCCCCCACGTGCAGCCCGGACTGCGATCCGCTCCCTCCGCGGATGTGGTAAACTCCGAGGCTATGGCCGAGAAAGTGCCTATCTCCGTGCCGCTAAAAGGGAGGGTGACCTACGCGAAGAAGACCCTGATGGTCCTCTCCGGGAAAGGCGGAGTGGGGAAAAGCACAGTGGCGGCGAATATAGCCGTCGCGCTCGCGGGGGAGCTTTCCGTTGGGATCCTGGATGCTGACCTCCACGGCCCCAACATACCGAAGCTTCTGGGGGTAGAGCACGTCCGTCCCGAGGCCCGTGAGGGAAAACTTATTCCCGCGGAGACCCTATACGGGGCGAAGGTGATATCCGTGGGGCTTCTGCTCCCTTCCCGGGATTCCCCCGTCATCTGGCGGGGACCCATCAAGATGAAGGCCCTCCGCCAGTTCTTCGAACAGGTGGAGTGGGGAAAGCTGGATCTTTTGGTGGTGGATCTTCCCCCGGGGACGGGCGACGAACCCCTTTCGGTGGCCCAGATTTTGGGCGGAACCGACGGCGCCCTGGTGGTCACCACCCCCCAGGAGCTCGCGCTCCTCGATGCCTCCAAGGCCATCTCCTTCGCCAGGAAGGTGGGCGCAAAGAGGATCGGGGTGGTCGAGAACATGTCCGGCCTTACCTGTCCCCACTGCGGGAAGGAGATCGACCTTTTCGGGAAAGGGGGTGGGGAGAGGTTGGCAAAGCAGGCCGGCGTGGATTTCCTGGGGAGCCTCCCCCTTATACCGGCCGTGATCGGGGCGTCCGACAAGGGCGTTCCCGCCGCGACCCTGGGGGAGGTACGGGAGCCCTTCGTGGAACTCGCCCTGCGGGTGTGGGATTGGCTCAACCGGTCATGATGCGCCTGCATCCCGAGTGCATACCCTGTATCCTCTCCGCTTCCCTCCGGGCGGCGAGGATCCTGGGGATCCCCGAGGGGAAGAGGTGGGAGATCGTGGAGAAGATCGCCCCCTTGGCCCTCTCCCTCCCCCGGGAATGGCCCCCGTTGCTCGTCGGGGGGAGGGTACAGCGGGAGGTGGAGGCGATCGCGGGGACGGAAGATCCCTTCCGTGATGTGAAGAAGACCGCCAACGAGAAGGCCCTGGAGTTGCTCCCGGATCTGAGGGAGCGGGTGAGGAAGGCGCGGGATCCCCTGGAGGAGGCGCTGAGGGTGGCGGTGGCCGGGAACCTCATCGATTTCGGCGTCTCCGACTCGTTCGATCTCGAAGGGGTCTTGAGGAAGGCAGAGGCGGCCGCGGAGCATTTCCGCTACGGGGAGTTCGCCAGGGCCATCTCCTCAGCGAAGAAGGTCCTCTACGTGGGGGATAACGCCGGGGAGATCGCCTGGGACCTCCTCGTGGTGGAGGAGCTCTCGCGGCGCGGGGTGGAGGTGGTCTTCGCCGTGCGCTCCGGCCCCGCCCTGAACGACGCCACCCCGGAGGACGCGCGCCTCGTGGGCTTGGACCGCCTTTGCCGCGTGATCACCACCGGGGCGGCACTCCCCGGGATCACCCTGGCGGAGGCCTCGGAGGAGTTCCGCCGGGAGTTCGCGGCCGCGGACATCGTGCTTGCCAAGGGGATGGGGAACTTCGAGGGCTTGAGCGGCGAATCCGAAAAGGTCTTCTTCCTCCTCGTGGCAAAATGCATCCCCGTGGCCCGGGAGCTTGGGGTGCCCGTGGGCACGGTGGTCCTCAGGCGCGACTCCCCGTTAAAGGTAAGCGGATAGGGCGAGGAGGCCGTGGAACGTGGCCACCGCCAGTGCCGTCCAGCCTAAGTATCGATGCCACCGGAACTTCCACGGCCTCCTTCTCCCGAAATGCATCAGAGAGAAAGCCGTTAAGACCAGAACGTAGGTGATGATCCCGAGCCAGAAGATGACCGGGAAGCCCAGGATCTGGATGTAAGCTACCTCAGCCAGGGTGGACATCCGGGATTCAATCCAGCTTTATCTCGACTTTTCCCCTGGCGGTGTGACGCCGCATGCCGTCGTAGCTTTTGTGGTAGGCGAGGATGATGGGATAGGACTTTCCCCGCTCGAGGTCCTTGTCCCGGGGATCACCGGTCACAAGCGGGATGACGAACTCGATTGTGGTGCCCTCCCGGCCCTCCTTCCCGGCCGCGATGAGGATATGGGACACCTTGTCGCGGCGATGGGAGGTGGCGCCGCTGCCGTAGTGGTCCTCCACGTGGGCTTCGCCATCCTTCACCCAGCCGAAGATGATATTCGCCCCCTTCATGGCGTAATCGGGGTCGAAACCCACGGCCACCCAGCCTTTGCCCGGGGACTCTAGGGCCCCGAAGAGGAGTAGGGTCCCGTTGAGCCAGCGGAAGGTCACCCCGGCGGCCTCGACGGCGTGGGGGTACTCGCCCTCCCCAACGGCACCGTCCGCAAGCGGTGGCTGTTTGACCTCGGGGAGGCCGTAGACGATGAGATCTTCAGCCACCACCGCGCTACCCTCATCGAAGGCCACGGCCCAAAGGAGCCGCAGTTCCATCTCCTCATCCCCGCTTTCCGCTTTCAATTTGAGCTCAGCGAAGGCGGTCCTCGTTTCGGGAATCTCGAGCTCCGAGATCACCGAAAGATCTGTGGGCTTCAGTGTCCCAAAAAGGGCCTCCCAGGAGGCGCGGAGATCCTCCCTCTTGGCGAACCCCTGGAAGGGCGTCCCCAGGAGGAAGGCCTCGGCCGAGGGGGCGTAAGACGAGACCAAGGACTCGATATCCCCGGCGAGGAAGGGTTCCCAACGCCCCCGGAGCATCTCCAGGGGGCCCGCGGCGAAAGACGCCGCTCCCAAAACCATTGCCGAGAAAAGCACGAGTGCCCTCATCCTTCCCTCCTTGTCGAAAAGAGGCCGGGAGGCCCCGGCCCCTCCCTTCCCCTTCTGTCGTTCAGATCTTTCCCACGAGGTCCAGCGAGACCTTGAGGGTTTCCTTCCCCGGCTCCCAGGAAGCGGGGCAGACCTCGCCGGGATGCTCGGAGACGTACTTCGCGGCCTGGAGCCTCCTAAGAAGCTCCCTCACGGAGCGGCCGATGGAGTTGTCGTGGATCTCCATGTGGCGGACGACTCCCTCCGGGTCCACGATGAAGGTGGCCCTCCACGAGAGGCCCTCCGAGGGGATGTAGGTGCCGAAGGCGCGGCAGATGACACCGGCGGGGTCGGCGGCCATAGGGAAGCCGATCTTTTTTATGGCCGGTGAGGTATCGTGCCAGGCCTTGTGCACGTAGACGGTATCGGTGCTCACCGAGACGACCTCTGCCCCTAGCTCCACGAACTTGGGGTAGTACTCGGCGAGCTCCTCGAGTTCCGTGGGGCAGACGAAGGTGAAGTCGGCGGGGTAGAAGGCGATGATGAGCCATTTGCCGCGGAAATCGGAGAACCTCATCTTCCTGATGTCGCCCTCGTGGTAGGCCTGGAACTCCAGATCAGGGATCTTCTCTCCCACACGTATCATCGCTCCTCCTTAAATTGCTAATAATTAGCAAGATCATTTTATCCGGACCCCACCCTCCGATCAAGGCCGAAAAGTCCGAACCTTTTCGGGAAACCTCAGATCCTGTAGCGGCAGCCGAGCTCCTCGGCCAGCTCCCTTATCCTCTCCGCCGGGAGGGCCTCACCGCGGGGAACCCCCACCAGGCCTTTCTCCCGCGGCACGATGAATCGCTGGAGGTAGTACCTTTCCGCCGGGACCTCCCCGAGGATCTCCCTCACGTCCCCTTCCGTGAGCCCCGGGGCCAGGGTGGTGCGGACCTCGTACTCGATCCCGCTTCCCTCCAAGATCTCCAACGATCTCCTCACCCGACCCACGACCGCTTCCGCCTCATCATCCGGGATGCCGGAGAGCTCGTGGTACCTCCTGAAGGGGGCCTTTATATCCAGGGCCACGTAATCCAAGAGATCATCCGAAAGGAGCCCCTCCAGGACCTCAGGCCTTGTCCCGTTGGTGTCGAGCTTAACCCCGAGCCCCAGGGACTTGACCTCCCAGAGGAAGTCGGCGAGGTCCCCTTGGAGAGTGGGCTCTCCCCCGGTGACGGCGAGTCCCTCGATGAACCCGGCCCGCTCCCCGAGTTCCCGGAGCACCCAATCCGGCGGGATCGTCTCCAGCCTGGCGGAGAGCTCCGGGAGCACGAGCTCCGGGTTGTAGCAGAAGGGGCAGCGGAGGTTACACCCCACGGTCCATACCACCGCCGCCACCCTCCCCGGATAGTCGATGAGGGAGAGGCCCAGGAAGCGCGCTATCCTCATCCACCTATGTGTGCACCTTTCCCACGCTGAAGGTCACCCGTCGGGAGAACTCGGCGCGCTTGCCCGGGTTCCACTGCTCCACCGGGCGCAGGTACCCCACCACCCGGGAGTAGACCTCCGCGGGCGAGCCGCAGCTGGGGCAACGCTCCCGCTCCCCCTCCAGGTATCCGTGTGAGGGACAGACGGAGAAGGTGGGGGTGATGGTGAAGTAGGGGAGGCGGAAGTTCCACACGATCTGGCGCACCAGGGCCTTCACCGCCTCGCCGCTGGGTGCCCGCTCCCCCAGCCAGATGTGGAGCACGGTCCCCCCGGTGTATTTGACCTGAAGCGGATCCTGGAGCACGAGCACCCGGTAGAGATCCTCGGAGTATTCCACCGGGAGGTGGGTGGAGTTGGTGTAGTATGGGGCGGCCCCGTTTCGCACCTCGTCCTCGTTGGCCACGATGATCCGGGGGAACTTCTCCTTGTCGATCCGGGCCAGCCGGTGGCTCGTCCCCTCGGCCGGGGTTGCCTCCAGGTTCCAGAGGTGATCGGTTTCGTCCTGGAACCGAACGAGCTTTTCGTTCATGAAATCCAGGATCCTCTCGGCGAAGGCGATGCATTCGGGGTCCGAGAGGTCCTTCCCGAACAGGTTCAAGCACGCCTCGTTCATCCCGATGATCCCGATGGTGGAGAAGTGGTTCTTCCAATACTCGCCCGTGGCCTGCTTTACCCCCCGCAGCCAGAACCGGGAATAGGGGTAGAGGCCGGCCTCGGTGAGCCGTTCGAGGAGCTTCCTCTTTATCACCAGCGATTGCTTGGCGAGCTCCATCAGCTCCTCGAGCCTCTCCAGGAACTCCCCCTCGTTCCTCGCCAGGTACCCGATCCTGGGGAGGTTGATGGTGACCACCCCGATGGACCCGGTGAGGGGGTTGGCGCCGAAGAGGCCCCCGCCGCGCTTCCTGAGTTCCTCGTTGTTGAGCCTGAGGTGGCAGCACATGCTCCGCACGTCCTCGGGGCGCATGTCGGAGTTCACGAAGTTGGCGAAGTAGGGGATCCCGTATTTGGCCGTCATCTCCCAGATGGGCTCGAGATCGGGGTCAGCCCAGGGGAAATCGGGGGTGATGTTATAGGTGGGGATGGGGAAGGTGAACGGGCGGCCTGTGGCGTCGCCCTCCGCCATCACCTCGGCGAAGGCCCGGTTGAACCAGGACATCTCCCGGGCGAACTCGCCGTAGGTGGAGCGCTGGGGCTTTCCCCCGATGATCACCGGCTCCCGCTCCATGAAACGGGGGACGCGGATGTCGAGGGTCACGTTGGTGAAAGGTGTGTTTCCCGTTATGAAGACCTGGCCGTTCCTCATCGCGATCACGGTTTCGTTCTCGGTGTGGACGCTCCAGATGACTCCGCGATAAGGGAGCTTGCGGATCTCCTGGATGTAATCGTGGCCGGATTCAGTGAGGGTCAACACAAATTGGATCCTTTTGGAATGAGGCCCCATGGGGCGGCGTTCACGTACTTTTACGTTGTATCCAGCTAGGACGGCGATGCCCGCTAAGGCCAAGGCTATTTCCCTATCCGTGGTGACTATCCTCCTCCGTGTCCTCTCCCGCCAGCCATCCCCTTTAATGTAGGTATCGATGAAGAGCCGCGCTTGTCTCTTGCTCAAACGGAAAAGATATTCGGGAAAGCGTTTCTCCGTACCCCCAAGCCACGAGTGGATCAACCTGCTCGAGGCGGCGTCCAGCCTCACGTGCTTGCAATTCCCCCAGGATCTTTGGCTACGGACTCCATATGCGGCTCCCACTGTCTGTAGGAGTTCCTCGATTTCGGCATAGTTCTCGGGATTTGCCTCTTCCGATTGGTACAAGCTGACCCTGTGGCTCCCGCCCTTCTCCACCGATCCTTCGGCGAGGACCCAGGCCAGGAGCTTTAGCTGCTCGTCGGGAATGTGCAGGTCCTCTTGGACGTTCTCTCCGACAGTAGGTATCGGGATCGGCGAGCTGAAGTCGAGGAGTTCCTCGATGGGTTCCAGCCGGTATCCGTTCGAATTGAACTCCTTCCTGACCACCCGATGCCCTGGGGATATAAGCTGGTCCTGGGAGCGGTTCCGGAGGTTGTACATCGGGCCCTCGTAGTACCTTCTGAAGACGTAAGTAACCGGCTTTGGCTCGATCTCATGGGTCTTCAGGTTGAAAGTGTAGATTACGTCGCCTTCCCGAACCTCGTCGTAGCCCTTCCAGCCCTTCGGGGTGAGGATCTTGGTGTCCTCGGATAGACACTGAAACCCCACCCGGGTGGGGACGTTCAAGTTGAACACGAACTCCTGGATCGCCTGCTTCACCTGGGGGTAGGTGAGCTCGTCGTAGGCGATGAAGGGGGCGAGGTATGTATCCAGGGAGGAGAACGCCTGGGCCCCGGCGGCCTCCCCCTGGAGGGTGTAGAGGAAGTTGGCGGCCTGGAGGAGGGCGGTGCGGAAGTGCTTCGGGGGCTTGGAGTGGATCTTCCCCCGCACGCCCCCGAACCCATGCAGCAACAGATCCCTTATGTCCCAGCCCACACAGTAGGGGCCGAGGGTCCCGAGGTCGTGTATGTGGAAATCACCGTTCTCATGGGCCTTCCTTATGTGCGGGGGATAAACCCGGGAGAGCCAGTACCTGGAGATGATCTTCTCGGTGAGGAAGACGTTCAGGCCCTGGAGGGAGAAGGACATGTTGGCGTTCTCTTTGACGCGCCAATCCGCTTCGCTTAGGTAATCCTCGACGGCTTCCGGGGTGACGAGGTCCCTGAGCTCCCGCATCTGTTTGTGCTGATAGCGATATAGGATGTAAGCGCGGGCGGTACGGAAGAGGCCCTCCTTCATCAGGACCTCTTCCACGATATCCTGTATCTCCTCCACCCCCGGGGGGCCGAAAAGCCCCGCATACCGTGCCTCCAGGGTGCTGATCACCTTTTCGGAGAGTTTCTCGGATAAGGATGTGGGGGCTTCACCGGTTTCCTTGAGGGCGTTGGCTATGGCCGCGGAGATCTTGGCAGGGTCGAAGGGCACAACTCTCCCATCCCTTTTCTTGACAAATTGGATCATCATTAACCTCCCCTCGAAAGGAGGATATGTCCTGGGCCGGGAGGCGACAAGGGGAAATCGGTCTCAAGGAAGGGTGAAGGGGGTTATCGGTGATGAAAAAATTGGAGCCGGCGAGAGGATTCGAACCTCCGACCTGCGGTTTACGAAACCGCCGCTCTGCCAGCTGAGCTACGCCGGCCCATTGAGGCGTTAATATTATCGATGGCAAAGGAAAACGGTCAAGTTCCATCGCACAGGGACCACCTCCTCCATCCCCGCTGAGGAAGGGGGACAAGGATGCTGAGGAACGAGGGCGAAACGTTGCGACACGTGGTGGTATGCCCGCCGGGGAGGGAGTACGTGACCTACGACGATCCCCGGGCGCACAACATCGCCGAGCCCGCGGATCTCGTCCGAGCCCAAGAACAACACGCCCGGCTCCGGGAGCTCCTCTCCCTATATGGCGCCCGCGTGACCTCGGTCCCGGAGCTTGGGGGCCATCCGAACTCCGTGTTCACGCGGGATCCCATCGTGGTGACGCCCCGGGGCTTCGTGGAGCTGCGCATGGGGCTTCCCACCCGGAGGGGTGAAGAGGCGTGGCTAGCACGGCAACTGGAGGATCTGGGAGTCCCCCGGGCCGGACGCATCGAGCCCCCGGGGACCGCGGAGGGAGGCGACGTGGTCCTGGCGGGGAGGGTGGCGTTCCTGGGGCGGTCCTCCCGTACCAACGACGAGGGGATAAGGCAACTTAAGGCAATCCTTGAGCCCATGGGATACGAGGTCCGGGTCGCCCGGGTTCCTTCTCTCTATCTCCACATCGGGGGGGCCATGAGCATGGTGGCCCCGGACAGGGTATTGGCATGCGCCGGGGTCTTTCCCAAAGGGTTCTTCGACGGTTTCGACGTCATCGAGGTCCCCCCCGACGACTTCGTAAGCGGGAACGTGATTTGCCTGCGTCCCAACGAGGTCCTCGTCGAGGCGGCCCAGGAGGTGGTGGC
>JALVLL010000187.1 GCA_027027485.1 Candidatus Bipolaricaulota bacterium
TATCCCCCTCGGGGGAGGAGGGGCGGTGGGCCGGGAGCTCGTGAGGCACCTCGCCCGCGAGCCCGGTATCCGGGTCGTGGCGCTTGGGTCCGGGCCCGTGCCGCCCTGCGAGGGCGTGGAATACGTGCGGGTGGAGCGGGGTTCGCCCCCGGGCGCGAGGCCCCCTTCGTCCCTCTCCGTACGGGAATACGCCCTCTTCTCCCGGCGCTTCGGCGAGGCCGCCACAGATGCCATCCTGGGGCTTGCGCAAAGCGAAAACCCTTCGGATGTCTGGGTTATCCACAACGACATCTCCGAGGGACCCGATTTCCACCGCCTCCGGGAGGCAGGACTCAAACAGGCGACGATCTTCCACGTGGACGTGGTGGACTACGTCTCGCGGATCTACCTGCGGGGCCTGGTCCCGCCCCACCGCCTTTCCCAGGGATTCCGACTTCTCCGGAGAACGGGCCTCCATCGGGCCCTCCCCACGATAGCGAGGCTCGTTTTGGAAAAGGAGGAGGATTGCGTCCGTCACTGCGACCTCCTGGTGGTGCCCTCCCGGGGAATGGCGGAGGTCCTGGAGAGGACCTTCCCGGAGGCCCGCGGGAAGGTGCTGGTGGTGCCGTGGGGGGCCATCGAGGACCCCGCCGGGGGTGGGATCCCGGATATAAGAGAACGGTACGGGATAAGCGGCTCCACCCCCGTGGTCATCACTTTGAGCCGTATCGCCCCCGAAAAGGGGCAGGACCTCCTGCTCAGGGCCCTTCGGATTTGGGACAGGAGGGAGACCAGAAAGCTCGTCGCCTTCGTCTGTGGGGCCCCGGCCTTCATGCACGGTGAGGCCTATATGAAGCGCCTCCGGCGCCTCTCCCGGGGCTTGAAGCGGGTGGAGGTGCATTTCCCGGGGCACGTGGTGGGTGAGGAGAAGCGCGGGTTCCTCTCCGCGGCCGACCTCTATGTCTTCCCTTCCCGACATGAGTCCTACGGGCTCACCCTGGCGGAGGCCCTGAGGGCGGGGCTCCCCGTCCTCACCACTCGGCATTACTCCGCTGAGGAGCTCGTGCGTCCCGAGTTCGGTCTCGTGGTGGAGCCGCGTCCACAGGATATCTACGCGGGGCTTGTCTCGCTCCTTTCCGACCGGGAAAGGCTCGCGGAAATGGGGAAGAAGGCCCGCCAGTTCTCCCGGGACCTTTCCTTTGACAAGGCGTTCCGCAAGCTCCTGGAGGGATTGCGATCTTTGGGAACGCGGGCTTGAGGGGCTAGAATAGCTCGCGTGGGGAAATTCATCTTCATCACCGGGGGGGTGCTTTCGGGCCTCGGGAAAGGGGTCCTAGCCGCCTCCCTCGGTTACCTCCTCAAGGCCCGCGGCTATAAGGTGACCCTACAGAAGATCGACCCCTACCTGAACGTGGACGCGGGAACCATGAACCCCTACGAGCACGGCGAGGTCTTCGTCACCGCCGATGGGAAGGAATGCGACCTCGATATCGGCCACTACGAGCGCTTCCTCCACCAGGATCTTTCGGCCTCCAACTACATCACCACGGGGCAAGTCTACTGGAACGTGATCCAGAGAGAGCGCCGCGGCGATTACCTCGGGAAGACGGTCCAGATCATTCCCCACATCACCGAAGAGATAAAGCGCCTCGTCCGGAAGCCCCTGGAGGAAAGCGGCGCGGATATAGCCATCGTGGAGGTCGGGGGTACGGTGGGGGACATCGAGGGGCTCCCGTATCTAGAGGCCATGCGCCAGATGCGGGATGAGCTCCCCCGGGGGGATACCTGCTTTGTGCACCTTACCTATGTCCCTGTCCTCTCTACCACCGGCGAGCTCAAAACCAAACCCACCCAGCACTCGGTGAAGGAGCTGCGCGAGGTGGGTATACAACCGGATCTCATCGTGGCGCGGTCCCACATCCCCCTCACCCCGGATGCCCGCCGCAAGATCTCCCTCTTCTGCGACGTGCCCCGGGAACACGTGATCGAGGACCGGGACCTCCCCTCCATCTACGAGGTCCCCCTGGCCCTGGAGGGCGAAAGTTTCCCCGCCAAGGTCCTGGATGTCCTCTCGCTCCCATCCCGTCCCGCCGACCATAACGCCTGGGAGGGGTTCGTGGGGAAGCTCAGGAGGAGATCCGATACCGTGAGGATTGGGATCGTGGGGAAGTACGTGGAGCTCCGCGACGCCTATATCTCCATCATCGAATCCTTCGTACACGCGGGCGCGGCCTTGGGGGCGCGGGTGGAGCTTTCCTGGATCCCCTCGGCCGAGGTGGAGGAGTCAACCGATGTCTTGAGGGATCTCGCGGGGATCCTCGTCCCGGGGGGATTCGGGGAGCGCGGGATCGAGGGGAAGATAGCCGCCGCGAACCACGCCCGGGAGGAGGGGATCCCCTACTTCGGGATCTGCCTGGGGATGCAGGTGGCGGTCATCGCCTTCGCGCGGCATGTCTTGGGGCTCAGGGGGGCGAATTCCACCGAGTTCGATCCCGACACCCCTCATCCGGTGATAGATCTCCTCCCCGAGCAGCGGCACCTTCGGGAGAAGGGCGGCACCATGCGTTTGGGGGCCTACCCCGCGGTACTCGCGGAGGGCTCCCGCGTCCGGGAAATCTACGGTAAGGAAGAGATCGCGGAGCGCCACCGCCACCGGTACGAGTTCAACACCGACTACCTCGAACGCTTCGAGCGGGCGGGGATGAGGGCGAGCGGCCTTTCGCCGGATGGGCGGCTCGCGGAGGTGGTGGAGATCCCGGACCACCCCTGGTACATCGGGGTGCAGTTCCACCCCGAGTACACCTCACGCCCACTGAGGCCACATCCCCTTTTCGTGGGGTTCGTGCGGGCATGCGTTGGGCGCTGATCATCCTGGCATCCTTCGGTCTCTTTTCCGTTTCCCTGGGACAGAGGATCCGCGTGGAGAAGCCTTGGATCTCCGCCTACGACGGAGAGGGGAACCTCCTCTGGGAGATCCACGCTGGTTCCCTGGAGGGGGAGGGCCAGGAGCGCGTGGCCCGGGACGTGGTGGTCACCCTTTACCGCTCCGACGAGCCGGCGGCGACAATCAGGATCGAGTCTATAACCTCTGACCCCAAGGGCATCAGGTGGCGCTCGTCGGGGAAGGTGGAGGGAGAGGGGAAGGACTTCCGTTTCTCGGCCCACGAGGTGGTTTGGGAAGAGGGGAAGCTGGTTTTGAAGGGGATTTCCTTCGTCTCCGGCCAGCTTTCCCTCGATGCCGCGACGGCGGTCTGGCAGGAAGGCATCTGGGAGCTTACTGATGTCAGCGCTTCTTACGGGG
>JALVLL010000188.1 GCA_027027485.1 Candidatus Bipolaricaulota bacterium
CCTCAGGGAGGTCCAGCAGGATGGAAAACTCACTCCCCAAGCCCTCCACCAGCCTCCGGTACTCCGCGAAGACCGACTTCGTCCCCTTTCCCACCTCCAGGGCCTGGGCGATGATCTCGTCTAGGGGAACCAGGGACCTATAGGGGATCGCCCCCTCGGGCACGAACCCCTCGGGCCTGTCGGCGAGGGCCTCCACCCGGTGGAGCACCCCCACGGTGAGGGGCCTACCGCATTTGGGGCAGCGGTTTCCGAGCTTCAGGGACTCCCGCGGGGAAAGGACAACACCGCAGCTTCGGTGCCCGTCGTAGTGGTACTTCCCCTCCTCGGGGAAGAACTCCACGGTGAAGAGGAACCTCTTCGGATCCTTTTCCCGGATCGCGGAGACGAGTTCCTTGAATGAGAGCTCCGGGAGTTCGAATACACACGCTTCGCGCCCCAGCCGCGAGGGGGAGTGGGCATCGGAGAAGGAGACCAACGCCACCCGGTCCAAGGCCGAAAGCCGCCAGTTCATGGGGGGATCCGAGGAAAGGCCCGTCTCGATGGCGATGATCTTGTCGGCGTCCTCCCCGAAGGCCTCCTCCAGGGAATCGAAACCGGAGTTGGAACCGAAGACCGAGTACCACGGGGTCCAGGCGTGGGCCGGGATCACCACCGCCCCCGGGGAGGCACCAAGGACCACCGAGAGGAGCTTCCTCCCCGAGATCCCCAGGGTGGGGCGCCCGTCGGCGGCGAGGTTTCCCAACTTCGAGAGCTCGTAGTTGATCCTTGCCGCGTCCTCGAGGCCCGGGACGAGCACCAGGAAATGGACCCTGCGCTGGCGGCCGTCCTGGGTCCAGATGCAGGAGATCTCGCCGGTGACGAGGAACTTCGTTCCAGCGAACCCATAAATCCCCTCCCCAACCGGCTCGAGCCTCTCCTGGAGCTCCCGGAACCACTCGGGGTGGGTGAAGTCGCCTGTCCCCAGGAGATCGATCCCCTTCCATTTGGCCCACTGTGCCAGATGCTCCAGATCCATGTCGCGACTCGTGGCGCGGGAGTACCGGGAGTGGATGTGCAGATCCGCTATGATCCTCACGGCCAGATTATAGCTCCCCTAAGGGATGGATGCGGGCTTGCGAGAGGGGGTAAAGCTGGGGTAATGAACCCTCAAAGGGGATGACCGATGAGGCTCGGGGTAACGGTGAGCGTGGTTCTGTGCGCGGTGGCGTTCGGCATCGCGGGGGAACTCCGCGTGGGGATCTCCGGGGAGCCTTGGAACCTGGATCCGGCCCTCTACACCGATATCGCCTCGGCCTGGCTTATCCAGAACATCTACGATCCGTTGGTGGAACTTTCGGTGACCGGGGAGCCGTTGCCGGAGTATTCGTTGGCGGAATCGTGGGAGTTCAACGACGACGCGACGGCGATAACCTTGCATATCCGCCGCGGGGTGAAGTTCCACGACGGAAGCGATCTCACCGCGGAAGATGTGGTGTACAACTTCCGCTGGATCCTCGATCCGAAAAACGCCTCACCGGTGCGTAAGGATCTCGGCCCGATAACGGCGGTGGAGGCGGTGGATCCCTATATGGTCAGGGTAACCTTTGTTCACCCCTTCCCCGAAGCGCTGCAGTACTGGTCCCGGGCTCTGATCGGGATCGTCCCCGCCGACTCAAGGCAGGAGGAGGAGAGCCCCCTTGTGCGCCGGCCCGTCGGCACCGGCCCCTACCGCTTCGTGGAATGGAAGGAAGGGTCCTATATCCTCCTCGAGCCGTTCGGGGATTATTGGATGGAGGGGATTCCCCCAAAGGATATAGAGCGGGTCAAGTTCGTCTTCTTCGGCGATGAAGCCGCGAAGGTGGCGGCCCTGCTTTCCGGGGCCATACACCTGGTGGATTGGGTCTCTCCCCGGGATTACCTCGCCCTGGAGAAGCATCCGGGGATAAAGGTGGCCCGGATACCCGGAGTGATGCACCAATATGTGGCTCTGAACCTCGCCTCACATCCCTTCGGGATCACGAAAGAAGAGGTGGGGGACGAGCTCGCCATCGAACGGGCCCTTATGGCGCGGAAGTTCATGATGTACGCCATCGACCGCGAGGAGATCCGCGATGAGGTCTTCTATGGGTTGGCCACCATCATGTACGGACCGTGGTATCCTGACTCGGAGTGGTTCTCCCCCAAACTGCGCGGCAGGATCCTCCACGACCCCGAGAAGGCCCGGGAGTACCTGGACATGTACTACGAGCTCGGCGGGAAAAAGCCGCTCCGCTTCCGCATGATCGCCACCAACACCGGTTGGTTCGTGGACATCGCCACCATCATCCAGGAGCAGTTGCGGTCCTACGGGGTTGAGGCGGAAGTAATTCCTCTGGAGAAGCGGACCCTTTTCGCTACGTTGAAGACCTTGGATTGGGAGGCGGCGGTGGAGGATTTCGCCCACGGGATCCCGGCGGTGCTCCGTTGGCTCTATTTCGGCTATTACAAGGTCCCCAACCACAACCACTGGTACCATTCTGGTGAGGAGCTGCCCCCAGAGTACCACCCAACTCACCCCGGCAAGGAGGAATTCCAGCGACTGTGGGACCAGGCTGCCTCCGAACCCGATCCCGAGAAGAGAAAAGCCCTAGTTTGGAAGATGGAGGAGATGTTGGTGGAGAACGTGATTCGGATCGACCTCATGATAGTGGACAGCCTCCTTGCGTGGCGAAAGGAGGTCCGTTTCGCGGAGGGCACGGTCCAACTCCTCGGTGCACTCCACTTGAAGACCGTGACCGGCCTCGGCACGGGATAAGGGGACGAGGAGAGTGGTAGCCTATCTCCTCAAGCGTCTCACCTTCGGGCTCCTCACCCTCCTCATCGCCAGTTTTCTCATCTTCACCCTTCTCAGGGCCGTCCCCGGGGGGCCGGTGGATGCCCTGATCGAGGAGGGTTGGGACGATCCCGAACTCCGGGCCCAGCTCAGGCATAAGTTGGGTCTGGATCTCCCTTTCCACCTCCAATACGCCCGCTGGCTCGGGGGCCTGATCCGGGGCGATTTCGGGGTTTCCCTGGTGCTTTATCAGGGGGAGCCGGTGGGAGGGGTGATCTTGGAGCGCTTCGGGGTTACGGCCCAACTGGCCCTTCTTTCGTTGGCCATCGCCCTTTTAGTGGCCTTCCCCGCGGGGATCGTTTCCGCCCTGCACAAGAACCGCATCCTGGACCATATCTTCCGCATCGTGGCCTTGGGGGGCGTTTCCACCCCCAACTTCTTCCTGGGGGTCGCCCTGATCGTCATGGTAGGGGTGGGATT
>JALVLL010000189.1 GCA_027027485.1 Candidatus Bipolaricaulota bacterium
CACGGACCGCCTGTATCCCCCCGACCTCCGCCGGCCCCACCCCGATCTCCTCCACGGCGAAGTTGTTGAACATGGCCATCCACAACCGGAAGCCGAAGTACATGGCCAGATTGGCGGCGATGAGGTAGAGGGCGAGGGCCCTTTTCTCCCTGAGGAGCTCGCGCATCCTGTTCCGAATTCTAACGGGCGATCTCTCCGCCTCACATGGGGCCAACGGAGCTTGTGATCGCTGGTTTTTTCCGCTAATAAGTGCGGGCCACACGAAGCGATACGAAGGGGGGATCGTGAAGTGAAGGTGCTGCTCATAAAGGAGGTTCCCAATCTCGGCGTGCCCGGGGACGTGGTCGAGGTGAAGGACGGATATGCCCGCAACTACCTCCTCCCCAAGAAGCTCGCCGTCCTCCCCACTCCCCACAACGTGGAGAGGTTCAGGAAGCTCAAGGAGAAGTACGAGATGGAGCTCGCCGACCGGCGCACCAAGGCCCAGGCCCTGGCCGAAAAGCTCAACGGGGCGGAGCTCGTCTTCGGGAGGAAGGTCCACGACGAGAACAAGCTCTATGCCCTGGTGAGGCCCCACGACGTGGCCAAGGCCATCGAGGAGAAGTTCGGGGCCAAGGTGGAGGCCTCCAAGATCGTCATGGAGCCCATAGATACCCTCGGGGAGTACGAGGTCCAGGTCAAGCTCTACGAGGACATCGCCGCCACCGTGAAGGTGAAGGTGGAGCCCATCGACTGAATGGGACTACACGGGGAGGCCTTCCGGGCCGCGCTTGGTACCGGGATATCCCGGCTCCTGGGCCTTGTCCGGGAGGTCTCCCTGGCGCATTTCTTCGGGGCGTCCGGTGTCCTGGACGCCTTCTGGGTGGCGTTCCTGGTCCCCAACATACTCCGGCGGCTCTTCGCCGAGGGCGGCGTCTCCTTGGCCTTCATCCCCGTCTACCTGAAGGCGGAAAGGGAGGGCGAGGGGAGGGAGTTCCTCCGTGGAGCCCTTTCTTTCTCCCTTGTTTTCTTTCCCTTGCTCTGTCTTATCGGCGCCGCGATGGCGCCCCTTTACATCCCGGTACTCGCCGGGGGATTCCCCGCGGAGAGGATCCGGCAGGCGTCCGGGTTGGCCATGGCCCTTTTCCCTTTCCTCGGGCTCGTAGGGATATCGGCGCTCCTTTCCGGACTCCTCAACGTGAGGGGTAGCTTCCTCCTTCCCTCGGTGAGCCCCGCTGTCTTAAGCCTCGGGGCGATCGGGGGGGCGGCAGCGGCGGGCTTCCTGGGTCTTTCCGTCAGGGCATTGGTGTGGGGGTTCCTGGCAGGGGGAGCCATCCAGGTATTGATCCTCTCCCTGCCGCTTAGGGGGGTGCTCTCCTTGGGCAGGCCGTGGCATCCCGGGCTCCTCGAGGTGGGAAGAAGGCTCCTTCCGGCCTTGGTCGGGCTTGTGCTGGCCGAAATGAACGCCATCGTGGACAACCGCCTGGCCTCGGGGCTCGAGCCGGGGGCCATCTCGGTCCTCCAGTACGGGATGCGGCTCTTTCAGCTCCCGTTGGGGGTAGTGGCGGTCTCGGTGGGGGTAGCGGCCCTGCCCCGGCTTTCCCGGAGCGCCCTGGAGGGGATGTGGGATAGCTTCAGGGGTGAGCTTCGCCAGGGGATCTCCTTGGCTTTGGGTCTTGTCCTTCCCGCCATGGCCGGGCTCGCGGCCCTGGGGATGCCCATAATCGGGCTCCTCTTCGGCCACGGGGCGTTCGGGGATATGGATGTGGCCCGGACCTATTCGGTCCTCTTGGGGTACATCGTGGGCGCGTGGGGATATGCCCTGATGCACATCTTCTCCCGCTCCTTTCACGCCCTGGGCCTCGTGGGCTACCCCGTGCGTGCCGGTGGTGTGGCGGTGGTCACCAATATCGTTCTGGATTTGACGCTGGTAGGGACCTTGGGGTTATTCGGGCTTGCCTTGGCCACGGGGATCTCCGGATGTGTGGGGGCGGTGATCTCTGGGTGGTACCTCATGAGGAGGGTAAGGGGGTTCTTCCCGTGGACGATGGCCGTGCGCTTCGCCGTGGGGGCTTTGGTCATGGGGGCGTTGGTCTACTTCGTGGATTCGCGGCTCCTGTGGAGGTTCCCTGAGGCCGTGCGGGTGGCGGGGGGAGTCGCCTTGGGAGCTGCCGTTTACCTCCCCTTCTTCGGGCGTTCCAACTTCAAAGGCCTCCTCAGAGGGATCTTCCCAGGAGGCGGCTGAGGACCTCCTCGGTGTGCTCCCCCAGGCGCGGGGGCGGCATGCGGCTGGGCGGGTTCGCCTGCGGCAGGGGACAGGCCACGGTCCTGTAGCGCCCCACTGTGGGATGCTCGATCTCGATCACGAGCTCGTCCACGATCCCCACGTCTCCGAAGAGCTCCCGCAGGGAGTTCACGGGCCCGGCGGGGATCCCCCTCTTTTTGAGGAGCGCGATCCATTCCGACCTGGGTTTGGTACGGAATATCCCCTCGAGGAGAGAGACGAGCTCCTCCCGGTGCTGCACCCGGGCGGGGTTGGTGGAAAAGCGCGGATCGTCGGCGAGCTCCGGCCTCCCGATGGCCTCACACAGCGCCCGGAACTGCCTGTCCGTCCCCACCGCCACCATGAAGAGCCCATCGGCGGCGGGGAAGGCCTGGTAGGGAACGATATGGGGGTGGGCCGTCCCGAGCCTCTTGGGTTCCTCCCCGGTGAGGAGGAAGGCCTGCCCCACGTTTATCAGGGCCGCCACGGAACAGGTCGAGAGGGATACGGGCACCTCGCTCCCCCTCCCGGTACGCTCCCGCACCAAAAGCGCCGCCAGGGTCCCGGAAAGGGCGGCCCACGCCGTGAGGACATCCACGATGGCCACACCCACCTTGGCGGGACGATCCCCCTCTCCGGTTATGGCCATGAGCCCCGCCATCCCCTGGATCAGGGCATCGAACCCCGGCTCCCCGTGATAGGGCCCCTTGGGGAACCCCGTGATCTCCACGTAAACGATCCGCGGGTTTATGGAGCTCACCTCGGGGTAGGTGATCCCGAGCTTCCCCGCGGTCCGGGGGAGGAAGTTGTGGACGAGGACATCGGAGATCTTTACGAGCTCCCGGAGGATCTTCTTTCCCTCCTCGCTCGCGAGATCCAGGGCGATGCCGTACTTACCCCGGTTTATGGAGAGGAAGTAGGCCGACTCCCCGCCCACGAAGGGGGGCCCCCAGCGGCGGGTCTCGTCCCCCACCCCCGGCCGCTCCACCTTGATCACCTCGGCCCCGAGGTCCGCCATCCACATG
>JALVLL010000190.1 GCA_027027485.1 Candidatus Bipolaricaulota bacterium
GATCACCGATACCGGTTGGGCGATCCTGAAGCTCGACCCCGCAAAAGCCGGGGGCCGTTGATTTCGGAAGCCTGAAAGGAGGAACTATGGGCGAGGAGTTGGGCTTTGGGAGGGAGGTTTTCTACTACCGTTTCCGCGGCGAGGAAAACACCGAAAAAGCCCTAGAGCTCGCCCGCGACCGGGCCCTGGAGCTCGGGATCGGAAGGATGGTCGTCGCGTCGGAGACGGGAAGGAGCGCCCTCAAAGCGTCAGAAGTCCTCCGGGGAACGGACGTCAAGCTCGTCGTGGTAACCCACTATCCGGAAAGGACCCATGGCCCCCGCGGGGATATCCCGATCGGGCTCCACCGCCCCGAGTATAGGGCGGTGAAGGAATATCTGGAACGAAAAGGGATCGTGATCGTTCAGGGGACGAGGCCGTTCGGCGGGATCGCCAGGTCCCTGGGATGGAACGCCCCCGTTCCCGCTACCTTTATCGATAAGACCCTGGAGCTCTTCGGCCCGGGCACCAAGATCGCCATAGAGGCAGCGGTGATGGCCACCGACGCCGGGGCACTGGAGGAGGGCGAGGAAGTGGTCACCTTGGGAGGTACCTATAAAGGACTGGACACGGCCCTCGTCGTCCGTACTTCCTTTAGCGGCAACTTCTTCAACAGATTCGAGGTGTTGGAGATCGTCGCCAAGCCCCGCCGCACCTGGACCAGGCTCCCCGAGTACGAACAGGAGGGCTGGAGGGGTGACCTGGAGCAGTATTATCGGCCGATCGAACTCCCGGAAGGGGAGTAAAAGGGGCGTGTGGGCGTAAGGAGGTGCCGATGGATCGCGAGGCCTTGGAGCGCTTTTACGGGGTGTTCCCCTGGTTCGACGACCCGAGGAACGAGCGGGGGAAACGGTACTTCGAGTCCACCCTGTCCTCTATGGACAAGCTCGTTTCTCATCCCTGGCTGGAAGGGCTTTCCGCCAAAGGAAAGGTGAAGATCCTGGAGGTCTGTGGAGGGGCGGGGTTCGGCGGGGCGGCTTTGGCCAAGGCGCTCTTGGAAAAGGGCATCGAGGTGGAGCTCACCGTCACGGACCTCCGCCGCGGGATCCTGGAGAAGGCCAGGGAATGGGGCACCGAGGTAATCGGGGACCGGATAAAGACCGTGCCCGCCGATGCGAAGGAGGTGCATGGGCTCGGGGAGAAGTTCGACCTCGCCCTGATGTACGGCCTCTCGACGCCCCACTTCGACCCCTGGGAGCTCGTCCGGCTCCTGGCTTCGGTGGGCGAATCCCTGGGCGACGATGGGATCTTCGTCGTGGAGGAAGGCGACCGCCGCTACAGGGTCTTCCTCATGCTCGGCTACAAGTGGGCCCTGGCCGAGGCCGCGGAAGAAAAGCTCACCGTGAGCTTCCACACCGGCTACGACTTCCGGCGGGGCACCATCAGGCGTCACTACTTGAACTTCGCGGATCTGGGGAAGCCTGTGGAGATGGAGACCTTCATGTGGGGATTGGCGGAGGTCGCCGCGTTCGTCTGGTGTTTCTTCGGGGAGGTGGACCTCCTGCAGCTCAGGAACGAGCGCCACTTCATCCTGGGGAGGAAACCGCGCAGGGCGGTGGTCCCGAAGGACCTCGAACTCCCTGCCTTCCTCCGTGAGGGCCAGCGATGATGGTCTATCGCGAGGAGATCCGCGATCCCGCCGTCATGTGGGTGGCTTGGCCGCTTTATCCCTTTACGGCCGGGTGCGCCGCCATGTTCTTTTACCAGCTCTTCGTCGGCCCCTTGGGAGAAGATCCGGTTCCCACCTGGTTTTGGGGCCTTTTCGCGTTGATCGCCCTTGGGGCTATCTTCCTCCTCAAGAACCTGACGCGGCTTGTGGTGGAGCTCACTGACGAACACCTCATCGTCGGGTTCGGGACCACGAGAAGCAAGGTCTCATGGGATCGGGTGGTGGGGGTGAGGGAGGACAAGCGTTCGGTCCTCGCCTATTGGGGTGTGGGGCTGCGACTCGGGAGGATTAGGGGCCGTTGGGTCAAGGCTTACGTGCCCGGCGTCAGGGCCAAGCGGGTGGTGGTGGAGCTACGTGGGGGAAGGATCCGCGAGCTCGTCTTCGCCACCCGTGATCCCGATGGGGTCATCGAACTTATCGGTTCGCGCATCAAGAGAGAATCCCTCGGGAGTTAACCCCTTAATACCTGTTCCACTTGCCCGCCTTTGTGAAGATCGACAACCAGTTCCTTAAGACCCCGCGGGAGCAAGCAAGAACCTAAGGGGCCCAGGGGTGAACCTCCCCCAACCCTTGTCTCCCCTTTACGGGGACAATATAATATAATTGCAGGTTTAACCCACACTTTGCATATAACTCCAGAGAAAAACTCCCAAGGAGGTGGGGAATATGCCCGCTACCAAGACCAAGAAAACTGAGGATACTGTGAGGAAGACCAAGGCCAAATCTCTGGAAGAGGTCCGGCGTGAAGAGGAGAGGAAGATCGTTCAGGAGGCCGCATACATCGTTGGCCAGATCGGCGAAATCCTGCGCCGGGTCAGGGAGGGGAACCTCGACGGTGTCAAGGAGCTCCTCGCCGAACTCGAGGAAAGGAGCGAGAAGCTCCTCAAGGATTACGGCGATGAGTTCACGACCCTGCCGATCCGCACCAGGGCCTACGAGGTCATCGGCGTCGAGGATCCCGAGGAAGCTAAGCGCCTATTGGAACAGGTGAAGGAGCGTTTGAAGGAAAACGACATCCCGGGCGCCAGGGACATCATCAACGCGCTACGTAACGAGATCGTGGTGGAAACCACCGTGATGCCGCTGGGGGTCCTGCGCGACGCCCTGAAACTCGCCCGGAATTTCCTGGAACGCGCCAACATCGCCCGCTTCGTGGATACCTTGAACCTATTGGTGGACTCCGTGGAGATCGTGGAGACGGTCTTCCCGAAGCCCCTGCTCGAGGCGTTCTACCTCATGGATGAGATCTCCAAGGTCCAGGAGAAGGACGGGGATAAGGAGACCATCCTGGAGCTTATCGGGGTGGTCAAGGAGAAGATCGAGCTCGCCCGAAGCCTCGGTTACGTCAAGGACACCAAGGACATCGAGTCCCTGATGGCCCGCATCGAAAAGATCGAGGCCGGAGTCCGGGAGGAGAAGGAGCAAAAGGAGGAGATCAAAGAGCTCCGGGAGGAGATAAAGAAGACGAAGGAGAAGGCGGGCGAACGCCGGAAGGTGAAGGCCAAAGCCTGAAATTGAGGAGGGGCCGGTTCAAGCCGGCCCCTTTTTATCTTTATGTCCTGTTTTTCGGCTTTGAAACCGTTTGGGATTTACGTTTGCCCCCAGCGTTCTTCGCTCAACGGGGGCTTTTATAATGGTCGGCCATGTCCAAGCTCGTGAGGTTCGGTGTCTCGATGGAGGAGGAACTCCTCGACCGATTCGACGCTCTCATAAGGAAGCTCGGCTACGCCAACCGCTCCGAGGCTATCCGAGACCTCGTGCGGGAACGCCTGGTGCGGAGGGAGTGGGAGGAGAAGGCCGAGGTGGTGGGGGTCATAATCCTCCTTTACGACCACAGGAAGCGCGAGCTCTCCGACGAGCTGATAGAACTCCAGCACCGCCACCACGATTTGGTCCTCGCCACCATGCACATCCACCTCGATGAGGCCAACTGCCTCGAGATCTTGGCCGTCCGCGGCCCGGGTCCAGAGCTTGAACGCCTCGCCGAGCACCTGCGATCCCTCAAGGGCGTAAAGCACGGCCAGCTCGCTGCCACCTCCACCGGCCGAAAGCTCCCGTGAAATCGACCTTTGCTCACATCTTCTCACACCCAGGTCGCCAAGGAGGGCACATGTAGTACGGCTTCCTGAACACGAAGCCTTGGGATGTTGGAAGTCCTTCCTTCTGTAAATTTCGGGAACGCCGGGAAAAAGCTCATTCGGGCCGTTGTTCCCTCCATGGGGCCGGAGGCCCTTTTTTGGATGAGCTGATAGAAACCTGAATCCCCGGGGAGACGCCGAACTTGGCTGCGATCATCCGCCGGCTCGGTTCCAAAATGGCCACCACAGCTCACGACCTTGAGTTGGTGCTGGGGCTCTGCGGGCGGCGGGCCTTATACACAGCCTGAAGCGCGAAACATGTACCACCATGGCGTATTCCTTATGGCAGATATTTTGCTGCACGGAACAAACCTCGAGATGGAAGCTTTTCCAATGGACTTAAGGTCCTCTAACCACACCTAAACTATCAATGTAAACCTTAGTATTCAATGGTTCTTCTGTTGTGGGATACAATACAAGATAAACGTCCCATTTATTAAGTGTACTAGTATTTTGAATGCGCTGATAATTCCCATCTGGACCAAGTGTAACAAAATCTGATAATGGGATTGTAAAGAACTCCCACTCGCCGACTTTACTCACTGGTAATCTGGCAGTATAACTTAAGCTTAAATCCTCCCCATCAGGGATAACTATAGCTGCCCCTATGCTTGGGTCCATTCTTTTAATTGCAACAGACACAGCTCTTACATTATCCCAGCTACCTACTGGAAAACGAGAGCTAATACCAACATTAGCTCCTAAGCCATAAGGGTTGTTTATTTCTACCTCTAGGGACTGGTTGCCTTCATACGAATCTCCTGTAACAATTCGTGGCCTCGCTTCCACAAATGCCCTATTATAATGGATAGCCCAAGCACTTAAGTGCTCCCTGTAGTTTCTACTCCCTTCAAAACCCTCAATAATCTCAGGACGAGCAGATCTTATGAGGTTTATATCCTGTAGAGGATTTATGTAATATCTAGTTGAGTAGATATTATTAAAATATGGCACTACTGTCAACATTTTAGGCTCTGATGAATAAAACACATAAAACTCTTCCATTGCTGGCTTACCCCATATTGGAAAATCTTTTCGTTGTGGAATTCTATTTCGGTCATTACAAATCGTTAACGAGTGCCAGAATCATCCCTCAAAGAAATCATTACCCCCTTTAATGTAATCCATTAATGCCCGAAGAATAGCAGCAGCACTCCTTCGTTGCTCTTCATAATCAACTTCACGATTTTCTCCACTCACACCTGTTTTGAACATTGCTCCACCATCAAAACTAGGTACACCAAATTCTTCGATTCTTTGTCTCAAATGTGGAAAAGCCCTTTGAGTTCTTGTAAAAGCGTAAAGTACCCTATTCTCAAGTGCCCACTTAAGTTCACTAATGGAAGGGTCACTACTCCTTGCCCAATTTTCAACATAAGCACTCCATTCAATCAAATTCAATTTATTTAAATCTGTACCGTATCTTGGATCCCATGGTTTAGGAGATGCCCACTGCCCAAAGAAATTTTCAAAGGTATATTCAGAAGAAATAAGGTTTTGCCTCATGATTTCTATTAATCTATCCATCCAGGGTCTGGCTTTATAAAAATCAGTACATGTCATCTCTGTCTTGCCCACAAAAACCTCCACCCCTGTTCTATTAGCTATATCAATGTAGTGCCTTACGAAGTTGAAGTAGCCTTCAGGTCCTTCAAAAAAACGAGCTTCCATAGGTACACGATTCCGATTTAGATTTGTCCCGGGTGCCGGGACAATTTCCAATCCTAATTCTACCCCAAATCCTTGGTCGTGCAACACAGAGATTATTTCTTCTAAAAGCTCATCATTTCCTTCATGTGGACCCTCATCTTTTGAAAAAGGAAAAATAGAGAAAGTGCCATCAGAGTTTTCTCTAAACCCCCAGTATATTGGAATCTTAATCCAATTGAATCCTATATCCTTAAGATACTCTAGGGCTAAATTAAGATAACCAAACTCCTCCGGAATTAACCAAAAATTAGTTCTTACACCACGCACTTTAAACAGCTCGGGGTGTTTGTTAAACACATAAAGCAGTGTATCAAACTCATGCTGGTTGCCTTGCATGTCTGTTGCTCTTAGGATTACATGTCCAAACTCAGGGTATTCTGCCACAAGAGTTGTTCTACGCTTATTAGGCGAGCTTATTCTAAAATTCCTATCCTTAGGGTCACCGGTGTTAACTTCCCACCTCAACGTGGCTATGTCGTCCTCGGGAAGGAACCCAGTGGCGTCCAAAAGCACCTCATCCCCGTTCTGCACGTTGAAGGAGATCCGGTCCTCCCACCGATACGACTTCCCGGCCCCATCCCTGGCCCATAGGGTCACGATGTAGGGGGTGCAGTTGGTGGGGTAGATCCACCGCGCCACCGGGCCCACCGCGTCGGCGTCGTTCCGGAATATCCCATCGCGGTCGGAATCCACAGAGTGATCGAGGTCCCAGGCGAACGAGAGATTCCCTCCCCCCTGGATCCGGTATTCCACCAGGAACGGGATCATCCGGTCCGATAGTTTCCGGACGATCCGGAGCTCAAGCTCCTCCCCGTCCTCGGCCCGGAGGGCGGCGGTGATGGTCTCCTCGAGGATGTGCCCGTCCGAGGCTTCAAGGGGAGAGGGTTGGATAACGGTTTCCTCCTTGGAGGCCGTGAGCCACTCGTAACCCGTCACGTCTACGTTCCCGGGGCGCCAGGAGAGCCAGAAGCTTCCCCTTGGGGGTATCTCGCCGCCGGAAAAGACGAACGCGGATGATGCCCCCTCCGGCTCCTTGATCGGCAGGGAGGGAGCATGGGAGGTGATCACCACCGGGGAGGAAAACACGATCCTGAAACCGTACGCGACTTGGCCCGTATCGTTGACGTAGATCGCCCCGGCAAACACCGGTCCAAAGACCAAAAACGTCAAAACCAACATCGTAACAATCTGTCCCATGGTTCAGCCCCTCACTCAACACCATACCGCAAAAAATAGGTTCTGGACAAATCGCCCAGGAACTTTATAGATATCCTCGTTGTACGTACTCCTCGTGATCAACGTTTAATTTTTATGTTAGCATATGTTGAGTAAACGTATCTTGCGATCCAACCTCCGGTAGAGGAACTAAACTTCAAAAAAAACTATCATACATAATTAATTTTATCCTGCGCAAAAATTATGGCCGAGTAGGGCCCATAGGGTCCACAAAGGTCGCACTTCGCACTACAGGGGCGGTCGCCCAACTTTTCGTCGGGGTCCTGGGCCGAAACCCCGGGCAAGTCACCTTCTGAGCTCCACAATCAGGACCTCCGCGTCTTGGAATCCCAACGTCCTTCCCGGGCCCTCCACGATGGAATCGAGCCCCCGCTCACAAGAACTTTCCGGAAGGGACACGGGGGCCCAGACGAACCGTGTCCCGAATGTCCCCACGGGGACGGGGGAGACAATCCCTAGAAGCTCGCGTCAACTCCCTGTCCTTTTCAGGAGATCCGTCTTCCCCGATGATGGGGCCGCAGGGCATCCGTTCGCCCCGCCACGAACCCCTCTCGAGTGCTTCCAATTTATATAAAAGTAGTCGGAACCGGCGGCTTACTTCGGGGAGCTCCAGGAAAAATCCTCGATCCCGAACCCCTAAACCTGCGTTCAAAAAACCCAGGCGGCCATTTCCCCATCGCTCATCCCTCGAGCATAGGCAAGGAGCTTACAAAAAGGGGGGACAAATCGATTCGATGACCGTTCGCCATACGCTTGAGGGAATCACTTAAGGTGCTTGCCCTTTTACCGCTCGCAGCAGCGGGGGATACCGCTCACCGGGGGGCGCGTCTCAGGGTGATCCTGCGGCGGTCTCCGTCCAGGAACTCCAGCGTGATCCAGAGGGAACCCTTGGGGATGAGCTCGTAGATCTTGTCCGCCCATTCCACCACGGTGACCCCTTCGTCGGGGGGAAGATAACGGTCCAGGCCGGCTTCGAACACCTCCTCTATCGACTCGATGCGGTACGCATCGAGATGGTGCAACGGGATCTTTCCCCGGTAGGTGCGGGCGAGGATAAAGCTAGCCGAGGAGACCACATCCTTCACGAAAAGCCCCCGGGCGATCCCCTGTACCAAAGTGGTCTTCCCCGCCCCCCACTCCCCCACCAGGGCCACGACATCCCCGTCCCTGAGCTCATCGGCGATCTCCATGCCCAAGGAGATGGTCTCCTCGGGGCCCTCTGTGATCACCACTCGCTCCATCGCCCTAGCTTCTCAGCCGTACGCCCAAGGGCCCGAGCCGCGCCAGGATCCGCTTCACCGCTTCCTCGACTTCCTCGGAGGAGAGGGTCCTGTCGGGGTGGCGGAAGGAGACCTCGTAGGTGAGGGACCTCGTCCCCTCGGGTACCCCCGCGCCCCGGTAGAGGTCGTAGAGGAAGACGGACTCCACGAGCTCCTCCTCGAGGATCGCCTCCCTCACCACCCCCTCGGGGACATCGAGCGGGACGAGGAGCGAGAGGTCCCTCTTCGATGCGGGGAACTTGGGAAGCGGTTCGAAACGGGCCCCGCGGCGGCTCTCCCGAAGAGGCGGAAGCGAAAGCTCCAGCATCAGGACCCGCGGGCTCCCGGGGATGTCGCCGGCGGCATCCGGGGTGAGCTCCCCGAGCCAACCGATCGGGGACCGCGACGCGTTTTCTTCCGTGCCCGTTACGCGCGACGTGTCGCGTGTAACGAGATAGATCCCGGCGCGGCGGTAGGGGTGAAGCCAGGGGGCATCGATCTCCCCTAACACCACGCCCTCCACCCGCAGTGCCGAAAGGAGTGCCTCCAAAATCCCCTTCAGATGCGCAGGCGAGAAGTGTTCCTTGCCCGAAAGGGGGATCCCGGTGCGGCCCGCGAGCACGATCCCCAATCGGTACTCCTCGGAGACCTCCCCATCCTTTCCACGGAAGAAAGCCTTCCCCACCTCGAAGGCGGCGACCCCTTCCACCTGGGCGGCGAAGTTCTCCCTCACCACCTCCAGGAGGCCGTATCTCAGCGAGCTCCGCAATCCTTCCTGACCGGAGACCATGGGGTTCCTGAGGAGGACCTCCGCCTCGGAGGCGGGCACCAACCCGGGCTTCATCACCTCGAACAGGCCCAGAGAAGAGCAGACCCTCCGCACCTCGTCGGCGAACTCCTCCTCGGCGTCTTTGCTCCCCCTCCTCAAGGGGACGACGGGGCGGATGCTCGGGATCTTCTCGTAACCGTAAAGCCGCGCGATCTCCTCGATGAGGTCGATCTCGCGTTCGAGGTCGGTACGATGAGGGGGGACTTTGGCGATGAAGTCCCCCCCTCGGTCCTCGAGTTCCACCCCTATGAGCTCGAGGAGCTCCCCGATCCCCTCCCCCGGGATATCCACCCCCAGGATCTCGGCGACCCGGGCCTTCCGGAGGGCGAGGGTGGGCGGCCTCCAGGGCTCGGGATAGGCCTCCGCGGCGCCGCGGCGGACCTCGGCCCCGAAGAGCC
>JALVLL010000191.1 GCA_027027485.1 Candidatus Bipolaricaulota bacterium
GGTTCTTCCCGCTCTTCTTCGCATTCATGTTCCGCAACTTCCCGGCAGGGCTCTGGCTCTACTGGTTCCTCTATTCCTCCATCCAGAGCATCCTCCAGGCCATCGTCTACTGGGAGCTCTCCCGGGCGAGGCCTTCCCCCACGGCCGCTTCCGATACCCCGAACGATGGGTGATGAGGCGAGGAAGCTCGAGGAGTTCCTCCGAGGGCTTTTCGAGCCCGTGGGGGGATCCCTGCGGGCCGAGGTGGTGGACGAGGGAGATAGGATCTACATAAACCTCGTGGGAGAGGTCCCCGAGGGCCGGGATTTCCGGGAGGCCCTCTCCCACCTCCTGAGGCTTTACCTGCGCCGGGAAAGGAGCAGGCGGCCCTTCGTGGTGGACGTGAACGGCGAGGAGCGGCGGAGGGAGAGGGCCGTGGTATCCCGGGCGTGGGAGCTCGCGGCCAGGGCGGTACGGGAAGGGAGGAAGGTGGAGCTAGAGCCCATGCCCCCGGCATACCGGAGGCTCGTGCACATAGCCCTATCCGATTATCCAGGCGTGCGTACCTATTCGGTGGGGGAGGGTGAGGAGCGCCGGGTGGTTATAGAACCCGTGAACCCCGAAGGGGAGCGCCCTTAGGCGGGAGAACTCAGCGGGCCCGCCCCTTTGCCCTCACCAGGCGCGTGTTCCAGAGGTAAAAGAGAGGCGAAGCCACGAAGATGGTGGAGTACGTCCCCACGATGACCCCTACCAACATCACCATGGCGAACCCCCGCAGGACCGGCCCGCCCAACGCCAGGAGGATCGCCACCGGGATCAGCGTGGTGAGGGAGGTGTTGATGGTGCGGGTCAGGGACTGATTGATCGAGCGGTTGACGATGTCGAAGAGGGGAGTCCCCTTCATGAGCTTCAGGTTCTCCCGGACGCGGTCGAAGATGACGATGGTGTCGTTGAGGGAATAACCCACGATGGTGAGGAGCGCGGCGATCACGGGGAGGCTCATCTCCACCCCGGTCACGGCACAGATCCCCAGAGCTATGAGCACATCGTGGATCAGGGCGGTCACCGCCCCCACGGCGTAGCTCAGGCGGAACCTCCAGGAGATGTAGACCAACATCCCGAAGATGGCCACGAGGATCGCCTGCCAGGTCCTCCGGATGAGCTCCCCCGAGATCTGCTTCCCCACCGAGGTCCGCGAGATCTCCCCCTTGAGGGGGAATTCCTCCTTGATCCCCTCCTCGATGCGCTCCAGGAGTTTCCCGTGCTCCTCCACGTTCAGGGGGAGGGTTATGAGGAAGGCGGGGTTGCCCTCGATTTCGGTTCCCTGGATTACCGCTGCCGCGGCGAGGTTCATGCCCTCGGGCGAGTACTGCCCCAGGAAGGAACGGATCTTCTCCGCCGGGACCTTCTCGGAAAGGACCACGACGAGCTGCGTTCCCCCGGTGAACTCCACCCCCGCCCGGAACCCCACCGTGGCGAGGACCGCGATGCTCGCCAACACCAAAAGCAGGGAAAGGCTCGAGAAGAACTTGGCTTTGCCCAGGAAATCGAACCTGTACATGGGGACCTTCCTCAAGCGGCGGCCGTGATCCGCCGCCACATCCTGGCCTTGAGGCGGTCGGCCTTGTTCTTGTGGATCGCCCCACGGTCGGCGGCCTTGTCCACGGCCTTCTGGTAGTTGGGGA
Organism: Candidatus Bipolaricaulota bacterium; assembly: GCA_027027485.1. Taxonomy (GTDB): domain Bacteria; phylum Bipolaricaulota; class Bipolaricaulia; order Bipolaricaulales; family Bipolaricaulaceae; genus JALVLL01. Next base: position 1,665 of record JALVLL010000191.1, read on the forward strand.
AGACCTTCATGGCCTCCTCCCTCTTCCCCTCCGCGAGGAGCTTCAATATCTGCTTGCGCCAGTAACGGATGGCGCTCTTCCGCAGCTCGTTCCGGCGCCTGCGGCGGAGGCTCTTCCGGAGTTGCCTCGCGGCCGAACGTGTATTGGGAATTGTAGATCCCCCTCCTTATCCTGGAAAATGAAGAGCTGTGCGCGATTTTAGCTTTGCCCCTCGGCGCCCGCAAGCTCCGGCGGAAGGGGAAACGGCCATGAAGGGGAAGCGGCTGGAGGTGAAGGGGCTCCACAAGAGCTTCGGCCCGGTCGTCGCAGTGAGGGACGTCTCCTTCGCGGTGGATGCGGGCGAGATCTACGTGCTTTTGGGGCCCTCGGGTTGCGGGAAGACCACGATCCTGCGCATGATCGCGGGGCTCGAGCGCCCCGATAGCGGCGACATCCTGATCGGGGGACGCTCCGTGCTCCACCTCCCCCCGGAGCGCCGCAACGTGGGTCTCCTTTTCCAGAGTTATGCCCTCTTTCCCCACATGGATGTCTTGGGGAACGTCGCCTACGGGCTCAGGTTCAGGGGGGTGCCGCGGCGAGAGAGGGTGAAGAGGGCCAGGGAGCTTATAGAGCTCGTGGGCCTCTCCGGCCTCGAGCGGCGCAAACCCCATGAGCTCTCCCACGGCCAGAGACAGAGGGTGGCCCTGGCCCGGGCCCTGGCGCCCTCGCCGGACGTGCTCCTTTTGGATGAGCCCCTCTCCGCCCTGGACGCGGCCCTCAGGGTGGAGCTCCGTTGGGAACTGAGGCGGATCCTCAAGGAGCGGGGGATCACCTCGGTATATGTGACCCACGACCAGGAGGAGGCCCTTTCCCTCGCGGATCGCCTGGCGGTGATGCGGGAAGGCGGGATCGAGCGGGAGGGGACCCCGGAGGAAGTCTACTCCGCCCCGGGGACGCCCTTCGTCGCCTCCTTCCTGGGGAAGGCGAACCTCTGGCCGGGGGTCTTGAGGCGCGGCGAGGAGGGGGTCTTCGTGGAAATCGGCCGGTGGCGCTTCGGGGTCGAGGACCCCGGGATCGGGGAAGGCGAGCGGGTCTACCTCTTCTTCCGGCCGGAAGATGTCGAGCTCGGGGAAGGCCCCTGGGAGGCCTCGGTGGAGCGGGTCGAGTTTCACGGGGATCGGTGGGAGGTGCGGGGGAAGCTGGGGGAGTTGGAGCTCGTCGCCTTCTCACGGGAGCCGGTCCGGGCCGGCGGGACGGTACGCTTCCGCTTCGTCCGTGCTCCCAGGGTCATGCCCATTCCCGAGCGGGGAGGTAACCGCCTTGACTCGGGGGGCGCCCGGGGTTATGAGGGGAAGACATGGTCACCATAAAGGACATCGCGAAGGCAGCAGGGGTTTCCCCCTCCACCGTCTCCAGGGCTTTGAACGATTCGCCCCTCATCAAGGCCAGCACCAAGGAGAGGATAAAGCGCCTGGCGGTGGAGTTGGGTTACCAGCGTAACGAGCTCGCCCGGGGGCTCGTGAAGGGGCGCACCCGGGCCCTGGGGCTCATGGTCTCCGACATCACCAACCCCTTCCTCGCGGAGATCGCCCGGGGGGTGGAGGAGGAGGCCCACTCCCGGGGGTACGGGGTGATACTCTGTAACACGGGGGATGACCCCCGGAGGGAACTGGAGTACGGGAGGCTCCTGCGCCGTAAGCGCGTCGACGGCCAGATCATCGCCTCCGCGGCCCTGGAGGACCCCTTCCTCCTGGAGCTCGTCGACTCAAAGACCAGGTTCGTGCTCGTCTCGAGGAGATCCCTCACCGTGGACGCCCCGTTCGTGGTGGTGGACGACGAGGAGGGGGCGCGGCTCGCCGCCGAGCACCTCCTTTCCCTGGGTCACAGGAGGATCGCCTGTATAAGCGGTCCCGAATCGGTGGAGCCGGGAAAGGTCCGGGCCGAGGTCTTCCTGAAGGTCCTGAGGGAGCGCGGGATAAAGACCCCGAGGACCTGGGTCAAGCACACCGAGTTCACCTGGGAAGCGGGCCAAAGGGCCGCCGAGGAGGTCCTCTCCCGGAGGCGCCGTCCCACGGCCATCTTCGCCGCCAACGACCTCATCGCCTTAGGGGTCCTGGTCGCCGCCCACCGGCGGGGGATAGGGGTACCGGGGGAGCTCTCAGTGGTGGGTTTCGACGATATCGCCTACTCCTCCCTTCCCCTGATCGAGCTTACCACGGTGGCCCAGCCCGCGCGGGAGATGGGCCGCCTAGCGGCGGAGTGGCTCATAGATATCCTCGATGGCAAACGCCGCCGGAAGCTGCGGAAAAAGGTGAAACCCAAGCTCGTGGTGCGCAAGACCACCGCGCCTCCGCCCTAGGTGCGGAGCTTCGGGTCGGCGATATCCCTCAGCCCATCCCCCAACATGTTGAAGGCGAGCACCGTGATGAGGATCGCCGCCCCGGGGAACACCGAGACCCACCAGGCATCGACCAGGTGATCGAGTCCGGTCCGTATCATGTTCCCCCAGGTGGGGGTGGGCGGGGCAACGCCCAGCCCGAGGAAGCTGAGGTTCGCCTCGAGGCGGATGGCGGTGGCGGTCCAGAGGGTGCTCATAACCAGGATCTCCCCGAAGATGTTGGGGAGGATGTGGCGGACGAGTATGCGGGCGTTGCCGCATCCCGCGGCCCGGGCCGCGTCCACGTAATCCCGCTCCCGCAGCGCTAAAGTAGGGCCGTAAGCCAAGCGGGCGAACCGGGGCGCCATCAGGAAGGCGATGGCCAGGATCAGCTTGAAGAGCCCCGACCCCAAGGCCACCATGATCATGATCCCGAGGACCTCGTCCGGGAACGACATCATCACGTCCACCGTGCGCATGACCAGCGTCTCCGCCTTCCCCCGGAAATAGGCCGCCACCATGCCCATGGCCGTTCCCACCACCATCCCCAGGAGGACCGAGCTCACCCCCACAAGGAGAGAGATCCTGGCCCCGTAGATGACCCGGGAGAGGACGTCCCTGCCGAAGAAGTCGGTCCCGAAGGGGTATGACCTCTGTGGGGGGGAGAACCTGGAGCGGATGTTCTGGCGTATGGGGTCATAGGGGGCTATCACAGGGGCGAGGATCGCCACCGTGATCACACAGACGGCGATGACGGTGCCTATCACCGCGGTGCGGTTCCTGAGGAAGGTCCTGAGGATACGTCTCCTCGGGGAGATCTCGACCGCTCCCCTCCCCTTCCAACGCCTGCGTTTTCTCCTGAAAAGCCTCATTCGTACTTCACCCTGGGGTCAACGAGTCCGTAAGAGAGGTCGGTGATGAGGTTGAGGATCACCACGAGCACCGAATATATGACCATGATCGATTGCAGGGTTATGTAATCCCGCTGCATCATCGCCCCCACCATGAGCTTCCCCAATCCGGGCCGGGAGAAGACTATCTCCACCATGATGGAGCCGCCGATGAGGACGATGGAGTAGACCCCCACCACAGAGAGGATGGGGATGAGGGCGTTCTTCAGGGCGTGGCGGAATATGACCCTGGTCTCCCTGAGGCCCTTCGCCCGGGCGGTACGCACATAATCTTCATTCAACACGTTCAACATGGCCGAACGCGACATCCTCGTGATGTAGGCGGTCATGATGAGCCCCAGGGTCAGGGCCGGGAGGAAGAGGTGCCTGAGCCTGTCCACCGGGTCCCCCGCCCTTCCCCCTCCCATGGAAGGGAAGAGCCCGAGTTTCACGGAAAAGAGGAGGAGGAGAAGGATCCCGAGGTAAAAGGTGGGGAAGGAAAGGCCCAAAAGGGAGAAGGTGCGGCCGATGTAGTCCGGCAGCCGATTCCGCTTGAGGGCGGTGTATATCCCCAGGGGGACCCCAAGGAGGACCCCGAGGACGATGCCGGTGAAGGTGAGCTCGAGAGTATAAGGCAGCACGTAGGAGACCTGTTTCGCCACCGGGACGCCGCTTATGAGCGAGCGGCCCAGGTCCCCCCGGAAAAGGCCCCCCAGGAACTCGATGTACTGCTGCCACAGGGGTTTGTCGAGCCCCATCCTCCTCCTTAAGGCCTCCACGGCTTCCTGGGAGGCGTAGTCCCCGAGGATCGCCCGGGCCGGGTCCCCCGGCGCCACCCGCACCAGGATGAAGACCACCGTGAGGACCACAAGAAGGGTGGGGATTGAGACGAGTATCCGCCTTATCACGTACCCCAGCATGCCCTCGCGTCGCTCCCTTAAACGAAAGGGGGGCGGAATTACTCCGCCCCCCTTTCGGACTCCCTTAGCCCTTGATATCCGTGAGTTCGTTTATCGGCGGGTAAAGAGCCAGGCTGGATTTGAGCTCGTAGCCGTAGTCCACCTTTGGGCTCCGGGCGTAGACGAACTGCTTGATATAGAGGGGATAGGCGGCCACAAGCTCCAGGATCCTGCGGCAGGCTTCCTTCCAGAGCGAGATCTGCTTCTCGGGATCGAGCTCCACCCGGGCGGCCTCGATCAGGTCATCGATGGAGTCGATCTTACCGTCCCCATCGGCATCCACCCCGCCGAGGTGCGAGAAGTTGGTGTCGGGCTTCTTCCCGGTGACCACGATGGAATCCGAGTGGTAGAACCTGGTGAGGAAGACGTCGGCGTTGGGGCGCCAGGCGACGTAAAGCACTATCGGGTTCACGTCCTGACGGATAAGGGTATGCATCGAGGAGTGGTCCACCACCTTGAGCTTCACGTCGATGCCGACCTCCGCCAGCTGTGCCTGGATGTTCTGCATGGGGATCAGGTACTCGGCCCGCTCGGAGATCACCACCTCGATGGAGAAGCCGTTCGGGTAGCCGGCCTCCGCCAGGAGCTCCAGGGCCTTTTCCCGGTCCACATCGTACCGGAGCTTGCCGAGCTCCTCGCAGGTGAGCCCTCCGGGAAGGAGCGGCGGTACCGGCGAGCAGAGCGGGGCGGCGATATCCAGCCCCACGGTGAGGCGGAGCTCATCCCGGTCCAGGGCGTAGGCCACGGCCTTGCGCACGCGGATGTCGTTGAACGGGGGCTTGGACATGTTGAGGTGGAGGACGGCGCATTCGCCGGGGCCGAAGGTGTCCACGATCACCCCGGGCTTTTTGCGCATCTTCTCCACCCAGGGCTGTTCGGGCGGCCCCTCGATGATGTCCACGGATCCCGTCTCCAGGGCCGCCTCCCGGGCGGCGAGGTTCGGCATGTAGTAGACGATCACGCCGTCGAGCTTGGGACTGCCGCGGAAGTACTTAGGGTTCGCGACGAGGACCACCTTCTCCAGGGGCGAGTACTCCTTGAACATGAAGGGGCCGGTCCCCACCGGGTGGGTGCGGAATCCCTCGTCCCCAAGGACTTCAAGCGCCTTCTTGGAGACGATGAACCCGCCCGCGTAGTCGGCGAACTTGGGGAGGAAGAGGCTCGGGGGCAGGGGTTTTTGGAGCTTCACCTGTACGGTGTATTTGCCCACGGCCACGAAGGTCATGCCCGCGTACTCCCCGGCGTAGGCCGAGCGCCCGGGATCGGCAGCCTTCTGCAGGGAGTAGACCACGTCCTCCGCGGTGAGCTCGTACCCATCGGGGTAACCGGGGAAGGGATGGAAGTATACACCGGTGCGCAGGTGGAAGGTCCAGGTGAGGCCGTCAGCGGAAACTTCCCAGCATGCAGCCAGATCCGGCTCGAATGGGGCACTGATATCGCCGGGTTTGTAGCGCACGAGGCCGTTGAAGATCATGTCCACCACGGCCCGGTCCATGGTGGCCGCGGCGAGGTGCGGGTCCAGGGTCTTGAGATCCGCGGCATCGAAGGCGATCCTCAGGAACTTCCCCTCGGAAAGGGCTCCAAAGGCCAAAAGACCGAAGACCACGAAAATCAAGAGAAACCTCTTCATAAAATACCCCCCTCCTTATTTTGGGTTTTCTCCGCGGACCTGCTCGCCTTCGATATCACCCCCCTTGCCGGGAAGCGATCCCCTACATCTACATTGTAGGAGCGGGGGCGTGGCCCCGGCAAAGGCGATTTTGCTCGAGTCTAAAGAACGGCGGAGACGAGCCTCGCCACCTCTGCCGGGGTCCTGGCCACGGGGACCCCGTAGGACTCCAGGGCCCTCGCTTTGGCTTCGGCGGTACCTTCCGAGCCCGAGATGATGGCCCCGGCGTGGCCCATGCGTTTCCCCGGCGGAGCGGAAAAGCCAGCGATATAGGCCACCATGGGCTTTTTCAGGTTTTCGGCGGCGAACCGGGCCGCTTCCTCCTCGGCGGTCCCCCCGATCTCCCCCACCAAAACCACCAATTCCGTCTCCGGGTCCTCGGCGAAGAGCTCGAGGATATCCACGAAGGAGCTCCCGATGATGGGGTCGCCGCCGATTCCCACCACGGTGGACTGGCCGATCCCGGCCCGGGAAAGATGGGAGGCGATCTCGTAGGTGAGGGTTCCCGACCGGGAGACGATGCCCACGGGCCCTGGGGCGAAGACTTCCCCCGGCATGATCCCCACCTTGGCCTTCCCCGGCGATATCACCCCAGGGCAGTTGGGGCCGATGAGGCGCACCCCATAGAGCTTCAACAGGTGATAGACGCGGAGCATCTGGTGCACGGGAATTCCCTCGGTGATGGCCACGATCAGGGGGATCCGCGCGTCGGCCGCCTCGAGGATCGCGTCGGGGGCGAAACGCGCCGGGACGAAGACGATGGAGGCGTTGATCTCCGGATGTTCTTTCAGGGCCTCGTCCACGGAGTCGTATACGGGGACGCCCTCCACCTCTTGTCCCCCCTTCCCCGGGGTAACCCCGGCCATCACCTTGGTGCCGTACTGAAGCATCCTTTTAGTATGGAAGGAACCCTCGCTTCCGGTTATCCCCTGCACCAGTACCCTGGTTTCCGAATCCACCAAGATGGACAAGTTCCCCTCCTTGTTCCCGAAGAGGTTGTAGCCAAATTGTAAAGCCTATGGATGTCGGCGCCTAAACCGGGACGCGTACCGAGCTTCAGGGCGAGCCGGAGAAGGCGGCCTGGACCAACTGGCCGAAGGAAAGGCCGCCGTCCCCGGGCGGGATTTTTTCGTGCTGGATGTAACGGAGTCCGGCCCGCTCCACCTCCCGTTTCACCGCCTGGGCGATCCGATCGTTCACCGCCGCCCCGCCCGTGAGCCCCACGAGGCCGATCCCCTCTTCCCGCGCGACCCGGATCGCGATCCGTGCGAGGCCCCTCGCCAGGGCATCCTGGGCCGTGGCCGCGAGGTCCGGGATCGATGCTCCCCCAAGTCTCAGTCGGTGAAGCTCCCGGAAGATGGTGACGGTGTCTAAGACCAGACGTCCATCACGTTCTGTGACGATGGGCTCTATGGAAAGAGGCTTCCCCGCGGCGGCCACGGCCTCCAATTTCATCGCCGGCTCCCCCTCGTAGGTCCGCTCCCCGCAAATCCCGAGCCACGCCGCCACCGCGTCCAAAAACCTCCCGGCGCTCGTGGTCTCCGGGCAGTTCAGGCCCCGCTCGATCTGGAAAAGGACGAGTTCGAGCTCTTTGCCCGAAAGGCCGGATCCCGCCGGATCCAGGCCCGCCGCATGGAGGAATGCCGCCGCCATCCTGCCGGGCTTCAAGGTCGCCAGATCTCCCCCGGGCATGGGGACGGGGGCGAGGAAACCCGCCCTGCACCAC
>JALVLL010000192.1 GCA_027027485.1 Candidatus Bipolaricaulota bacterium
GCGGCTGCGGGAGCTAGCGGAACGGGTAGGAAGGGGGACTCTGCTTTCCGTCACCCGGGCGCTCATGGATTACGCCGAGCGGAGGATGAGGGCCGCCATCCGCGCCGTTCCCGATGGAACCTATGCGTTCGAGGACTCCCTGGACGAGGGTGTTGTGGTCTCCCTGCGGCTTGAAGTATGCGGAGACGAGATCCGGCTCGATTTTGCGGGAAGCTCGCCCCAGGTGGACTACCCGGTGAATGCCCCGTTGGCGGTGACGGCGTCGGCGGTTTTCTACGCACTTAAGGCGGCCCTGGATCCGGAGATTACCCCGAACGCCGGGGCGTGGCGGCCGATTCGGATCGTGGCCCCGGAGGGAACGGTGGTGAACGCCCGGCCCCCGGCGGCGGTGGGGGGAGGGAACCTCGAACTCTCCCAGCGGATCGTGGACGTGATATTCGGAGCCCTGGCCCAAGCGATCCCCGACCGGATCCCCGCGGCGAGCCAGGGCACCATGAACAACCTCACCATCGGCGGGATCGACCCCGCGACCGGCGAGCCCTACACCTTTTACGAAACCATCGGGGGAGGCATGGGGGCGAGGCCCGGAAAGGACGGGATCGACGGGGTCCACACCCACATGACCAACACGCTGAACACCCCAGTGGAGGCCCTGGAGCTCGCCTATCCCCTGCGGGTGGAGCGGTACGAGCTGCGGGATGGCTCGGGAGGGGCGGGGAAGTACCGGGGAGGCATGGGGATCCGTCGGGACATCCGGGTATTAGGGCATCGAGCGGTGGTTTCCCTATTGGCGGACCGCAGGAAAAGGGGCCCGTGGGGCCTGGAGGGTGGAGAGCCCGGTGCCCCTGGCGAGGATTACCTGATTATCGATGGAGAAGAGAAGCGGATACCCGCTAAGGGAACGGTGGAAGTACCACCGGACGGGATCATCTCCGTCCGCACCCCCGGTGGTGGTGGTTATGGCACAGCCCAAACATGACGCACGAAACCGTCAAAAGTCAAGACGCGACCCCGCAACCACTCGCGAGCTGCAGGATGGCTCAGGGGGAAGGGGACGGTACCGGGGTGGGATGGGAATTCGTCGGGACATCCGGGTGCTGGGGCACCGGGCGGTGGTTTCCCTGCTGGCGGACCGAAGGAAAAGGGGACCATGGGGACTGGCGGGTGGAGAGCCCGGCGCCCCGGGGGAGGATTATCTAATCGTGGACGGAGAGGAGCGGAGGATCCCAGCCAAGGGCACGGTGGAAGTCCCCCCGGGCGGCGTCATCTCGGTCCGCACCCCCGGCGGCGGGGGCTTTTATTTAAAAACACATCTCATATCACATTGCATTCATAACAATAATTCCCCATAAGCCCAAATAAGAGTTCCTAATACAAGAAAAACTATTCCCACTATTTGACTCTTGATGTCTTTATGATGTTCTTTTTGTTCTCTTCTTTCTTTTTCTGTCTCCTGAAAATGTCCTCCGTCAACAATTGTTTCCCGTGCATAAACCTCACCTCGAGACAAACGAATGTACTTACGCATCCCTAAAATTGCACCACTTATCACCAATAGAGCTCCAGATCTATAGAAATAATCATGTGTCCTCATAAAATAGTCAGCAATTCCAGATCCTATAACGCTTAAAATGCCAAAAAGGAACCAGAATTCTGCACAAGAACCAAATTTTCTAAGCCAATCTTCAAGCATCGTTTTTGATTTGAAAACGTTCAAAGTTCCATCCTCCAACTCAATAACAAACTCTTGTCTCTGGTTGATCACCTTCCACTCTTGGTCTCTTTTTATTACCTCAACTGATGCCTCGTGGGAAAGAGGAATTCTCTTGGCAGCGAACCCATTTTCTAGTTCTGAATGAATCTTCTCGGCATTAAGGGCTTGGACTATTTGATCTATTCGTTGCGTGTCCTGTATCCTGAATAAGGGCTTCATTAATCCCATGCTCGATTTATAAATAATTCAAACCGGCAAGCCTCAATCAAGGGATCTCCCCTCATATTGGTCGTGCAAAATCCTGCCGCCAGGGAAATCTAGTTCGCGGAATTCTGCAGATAGGTTTACCCCAGTTTCGACGTCAAACATCGCCACCATATTAGCATCCCAAGCAGCTTGTGGAATACTTCCGCACCCCAATCCCCCATAATCGAGGGGGCCCAGTGAAGGGTCCAATGTAGTTTCTGCCATCGCCCAAAGTGTCCCATCGCTTTTCATGAGAATGGTCCAGCCTGTGGTGTAGAGACATTTATTGAAGGGGCCAGAGTGAGCTTCAACCCACTCACGCGAGACCTGCACTAGACCGAAAGCATGACCGATTTGCTGCACAGGGTCCCAATATGTTCCGAAGCAAACGGGGAACCTTAAAGCGTATAATAGCGCCACAAAAAGAATTGTCCCATCTTCGCAATCACCTCGTTGTAAAACCAAGGTCTCCACTGGCGTCTGGGCATAGTCCCCTTTCTCCAGAGTGTAGGGCATGAGGGCTTGAACGAAATGCAGGGTATTAGTGGCTATCCTGTAATAGTCGTCATACGGAGAGTTCAGACGCTGTGCTAATTCCACTATCAAGGCATCGTCCTCAGGCCACTTGACCAACTTGGCGTTATGGTACCAGGGGAAGTCTCCCGAACGTGGAACGTTAGCATGTTGTGCACGGCAATATAGGTAACGCGGGATCTCCACCGTAAGTTGCCATTGGTGGAAATAATCTCCCCACCAACTATATGTTCGCTGTATATACCCAGTTTGGCCTGCACAAGGATCAGGATTCGGTTGGGGAGGGACAGGGGGACTTGTGTCAGGTATGCATCCCCATAAACTAGCCAAACAAAGTATGAGAATTGCTCCCCCCAAGACCTTCTGGTTCCAACACACACGCCTTTCATGCATAGTCATCACCTCCTATCAAGCTTAATCCCGCAAAGACCGTTAATGTAAGGGGCACGATGGGGGCCTACCATCTCTGAAAGCGCGCGCCTTGTCAAGGCCTCACCAGCCCCCTTTCCTCTCCCCCTTGGCATCCTCTGAGCCCGTTTTTGCGGGAACCATCTCTCGCCATCCTTTACGGCATGAGGTTCTTCCGGGGGGCGCCTCGCCGTCATTCGACCGGCTTCCTTTGAGTCAGGTAGACCTCGCGCTCACGCCCCCGCTTTTCGGGCCTTCAACGCCGGATCCCGATTAAGGCTTATCCTGCTTGAGGATGCAGTACGTAGCCTTTGCCAGATGCCGCCCCACTGCCCCAATTGCCTTTTGATGCCCTTTTCGCCTCATCACCTTCTCATAGAGCTGGCTCACGTGCCTCTCTGGGTGCTGCCGCCGATAACGGGCCACCACGTTGGCCGCTTCGCTGTATGCCCACCTCTTTCCTCATCTGTGCGATGTCCACCGGAATGGTGTTGCCCGTGAGGGAATGTAGACTTGGGTGGAGGAGCTAAACCTCTTCCTGCCCGTTTCCCATGCAGACGTAGGAGAGCGAAACCGAACGAACCTGGGAAGATAGAGCTTCGCTCTCGAATGGTTGGTGGGTGTAATTTGTCCGGAAACCGGTACCGGGTTACGGAGGTAAAGATGGCCACGTTGACCGAGCGGCTCGAGTTGCGCCTCCCCCCGGAACTAATGCAGTTGTTGCGCGAGGAAGCACGGCGGCGGGGGATCTTGATGGCCCAGCTCGTGCGCGAAGCCATCGAGGCCTCCCTTTTCGGGGATCGGGAGGCCAGGATCCGGGCGACGGAGGAACTCTTTCGCCTGGAAGCCCCTGTCTCCGAATGGCCCGAAATGAAGCGCGAGATCGAGGAAGCCCACCTGGAAGCTGACCGAACATGAAGCCCGTGTTCATCGACACCGACATACCCCCATGTATGCGGCTGGAACACCGCACCCCCTTAGGGAACCTTGCCAGGCGATCATCCGCGCCGTGGCGGAGGGGAAACTTGAAGCGGTGACCGACGCCGAAGTGTTGTAGGAGATCCTCTACCGCTATCTCCACATCGGGGAGCGGGAGAAAGGCTTTAAGGTGTTCGACCGCTTCCGCCGCATCATGCTGGGACATATCCTCCCCATTGATGAAGCGGATGTGCAGCGGGCTCGGGAACTGGCGGAGGAATATCCTGGGTTAAGCCCCCGCGATCTGATCCATCTTGCGATGATGCTGCGTCACGGTATCCACGAGATCATCACCGCCGACAAGGGTTTCGATCGGGTGAGGGAGATTCGGCGAATCGATCCCGCGGAGTTCGCTCACCGGTTAACCTGATCACAAGGGAAGCCCTTTGCTTATGGATCAAACCAACGCCCGTTTAGAAACATCAGTGGCGTGGGCTTAAGTAGCATCGAGTAGCGGTCGGCCTGAGCAAGACTGGACCCCACCTGACTATCGTGTGTCCAACCTGAGGAGGCGGAGGGCTTCTTCGACGTCCACTTCGGTGTCGACGCAGCCGTCCCGGAGGAGGGGCAACGTCACGATCACTGGTTTTTCCTCCGCCGGGACCTCCTCCACCGCTTGAACTCCCTCTAAGAGCTCCTTGTAGCAGGCGATGGCCAGGATCCCCTTGGGGGCCGTCTCCTTCACGAACCGAAGCGCCATGGCCCCGCCGGGGGCGACACAGACGCCCTTGTAGCCAAGCCTCTCCGCCTCGTCCCGCAGCCTCCCGATGGCACAGGTCCCGCGGTGGGGACAATCGGGGGGACACTGGAGGCCATCCCGGGTGACCTTCCCCGGGCAGTCCTCGCTCGGGCGGAGGCAATGGGGAAGGAGCAGGATCCGTTCCCCAAACGGTATCTTCGCGAACGCCTCTTCTTCCGTCAGAAGCCGATTATCTGTACGCATACCTCACGCTCCCGCGGCCGGTCGAGCTCCACCAGGAAGACCCGCTGCCATTTGCCCAACGCGAGCTTCCCATCCACCACCGGGATCGTCTCCGAGGCCCCGAGGATCAGGTGTTGGCAGTGGGCATGGGCGTTGGGGCACTCGTCTTCCGTCATATTGTGGGTGCGGATACCGAAGTCGTTGTGGCGGTAGTAGAGGTCCTTGGGGGCGAGCCGTTTGAGGAATTCCTCCATGTCCGTAAGGAGCAGCGGCTCGTTCTCGTTTATGCGGATGGCGGCGGTGGTGTGGCGGGTGAAGACGGTGGCGATCCCCTGCTTCACTCCGGATTCCCTTACCGCATCCTCCACCTTCTCGGTGATGTCCAGGAACTGGGGTGCCCGCTCGGTCCGCACGGTGAAGGTGAAAAGCTTCGCGAACGATCCCAGGGCCGTGCTGCCCTTCATCTTCCATCACCTCCCAACTCCTTGAGCCTCTCCACGACCTCTTCCACCAGCTCATCGGGGGTGGAAGCCCCGGCGGTGACCCCCACCCGCTCGAGGCCCCGTACCCATTCCGGGGAAATCTCGTCCGCCGACTCGATGAAGTAGGTGGGGACCCCGGTCTTCTTACAGGTCTCGGCGAGCTTCCTGGTATTGGCGGAGTTGCGGGAGCCCACCACAAAGATGGCTTGGACCCGCTTGGCGAGCTCCAGCGCGGCGCGATACCGGCGGCCGGTCTCGGGGCAGGTGGTGTCCACCACCCGGAGGTCCTTGATCCGCGGGTGCAGCCGCCGGATAACTTCCCGCACGAACCCCCAAAAAGTCTCCGGGTCTTTGGTGGTCTGGGATACGATCCCCAGCTTTCCGCCCTTGAAAGGCGGGAGATCGTCGGCGGACATCGTGGCGTAGCCCTTACCCGCGGTCCAGGAGAGGATCCCCCTGACCTCGGGGTGGGCCTCTTCCCCGTAGATGAGGACGGTATATCCCTCCCGGGCCAGGTCCCGGGCCACCTCTTGGGCCCGTTTCACGATGGGGCAGGTGGTGTCCACCAATTTAAGGCCCCGCCGCCGGATCTCCTCGTACACTTCGTGCCCGGCGCCGTGGGCGGTGATGGCCACCGCGGGGGTCTCGATCTCGGCCACGCTTTTGACCACCGTGGCCCCCTTTCTCGCCAGGGTCTCCACCACGCGCGAGTTGTGGACGATGGCCCCCAGGGTCGCCACGGCCCCCTCCCGGGCGAGATGCTCCTCGATCATCTCCACCGCCCGCCTCACCCCGGGGCAGAACCCGTACACCCGCGCCAATTCGATCTTCAACAACCCGTCACCCATCACTCATCACCCATCACGACCGCCCGGTACCGTCCCAATGCCATCAACGGGAAGTAGTGGCGGTAGAGGTGGTAGCGGATCATGAAGTCGGTGGGGAACCCGGTCCCGGTGAAGTAAGGCTCGTTCCAGGTGCCCTCGTCGTTCTGGGTGCGGATCAAGTACTCGATCCCCCTGCGGACGGCCTCGCTCCTCCCTTCCCCGGCGGCGATCAGGGCCATGAGGGCCCAGCCCGTCTGGGAAGCGGTGGAAGGCCCCCGGCCGCGGAGCTCCTCCTTATGGTAGGACATGATGTCCTCGCCCCAGCCGCCGTCCGCGTTCTGGCGCTCGAGGAGCCACTCCACTGCTTTCCTCACCCGGGGATCGTCCATGGGGAAATCCACCGCCCGAAGGGCCGGGAGTACTGCACCGGTGCCGTAGATGTGGTTCACCCCCCAGCGGCCGAACCAGGAGCCGTCCTTTTCCTGCTCGCGGAAGAGGTACGCGAGGGCACGGTCCAGGGGCCTGAAGCCCCGGCGGTACCCGAGCCTCCCCAGGCACTCCACGATGTGGGCGGTGACGTCCACGGAGGGGGGATCGATGATCTCCCCGAAATCGGCGAAGGGGATCTCTCTCAGGAAGGCCTTGGTGTTGTTCCGATCGAACGCCCCCCAGCCCCCGTTCCGGGACTGCATCCCCAGAAGCCACTCGAGGCCCCGTGAGATGGCGAACTCCACCGCCCGCTCGGGGAGGTCGATCCCCATGAGGGCCATCATCACCACCGCGGTATCGTCGGTGTCGGGATAGCAGTCGTTGTCGAACTCGAACGCCCAGCCCCCGGGGCGGGCACCGCACCTAACCTGCCAGTCGCCGCCCACGAAGATCTGCTGGGAAATCAGCCACTCACCGGCTCTGAGCAGCGCCGGATGGTCCCCGGGAAGCCCGGCGTCCCGAAGGGCGATGGCCGCGAGGCCCGTATCCCATACCGGGGAGATGCACGATTGCAGCCTGAACCCCCGCTCGTCCTCCACCGCGTAGCGCTCGAACCCGGCGATCCCCCGCTTCATCACCGGGGATTCCAGGGAATAGCCCAGGGCGTAGAGGGCAATGAGGGAGTAGACCCACGGGGGTTGGATCCCGCCCCAGCAGCCGTCGGCCTCTTGGCGGGCCACGATCCACTCCTCGGCGGCCTTAAGGGCCCGTCTCCGGAGCGGCCTTACGTGCACGCGTTCGTAGGCCCGCAGGAACTTATCGGCGGCGTAGAAGGTGCGGCCCCAGGCGCTCCTTTTTCTGGGGAGGGAAAGGTCTGCGTTTTCCCTTCCCCGCACGAACAACTCGTCGATCATCGCGTGCGTGGGGATGGGGAAGACGGGCTTCAGGACCCTCAGGATCGCCAAAGGGAGGATCGTCCCCCGGGCCCAGGAGGCGAAGGAGTAGAGGTTCACCGGGAACCAGGTGGGCAAAAGCACCAGTTCGGGGGGAAGCATCGGGGTCGCCTCCCAGGGCCACTCCCCCATCAACGCCAGCCAGATCTTGGTGAAGACGCGCGTCTTCTCCACGCCCCCCTGGGCCAGGATCCACTCCCGGGCCTTTCGCATCTCCGGGGAGTCGGGATCCACCCCGGCCATCTTCAGGGCCACGTAGGCCTCCACCGTGGTGGAGAGCTCCCCGGGCCCCTCGTGCCAGTTGGACCAGAACCCCTCGGGCCTCTGCTCCGAGAGGATGTAGCGGGCGATCTTCTCCCAGAGGTCCTGGGTTCCGACCCCGAGGATGTGCGTCAGGAAGAGATGCTCGGCGGTGATGGTGACGTTGGATTCGAGCTCACCCCACCACCATCCCTCCGGAGACTGATGTTCCAAAAGCCAGTCCACCGCCCGCGCGATCGTCTCGTCGAGGTCGTCGATCCGGGAGCGGCCGTGGGTACGGGGGGCCGGCCTGTCGGTGACGAGGTATCTCCGGGGGTCATGTTCCCGGGTGCTTTCCCGTTCCGCGAGCTTCTCCATCAGCTCCCACCTCCCGCCAGAATCGGCGCGAGAACCTTCACGGCAGCGCCCAGCCTCCTGGCGCAGGCCAGGGCCCGCGCCGTCCAGCGGACCCTGGGAGCCCGAGAAATATCCTCCCACAGGGCATCCAGGACGCAGCGGACGACCAGGTAGGGGATCCCGAGCTCCCGGAGCTTTCGGGCGAGGTGGAAGGACTCCATATCCACCCCGAGGGCATCCAGGGAAACCCGGGCCTTCGTTTCCGGATCCGCGATGCCGTCGGCGGTGGTCAAGGCCCCGAGCTCCGCGTCGGGAAGCTTTTCCTTGGCCTTTGCAACGAGCTCCGGGGTTACTCCGAGTTCTTCCCCACCATGCCGGACCGAGGTGGCGAGGATAAGGGTGCCCGGGACGAGGCGCGCGTGGGTCCCGCCGCAAAAGCCCAGGACCACCGCCCCCTGCGGCCGTAACCGCTCCAGGACCCGCGCGAGCCTCTCCGAGGCCTCATGCCCAATGCCCGTCCGAACCTTGTAGCATCCGCGTACGAAGAGGAGCTCCGTCTGCAGCGCTGCCACCGCCGCGATCATCCCGACCTCCTGCGGAAAAGGGGCAACATCAGCCACGGCTTGTTCAAAAGCTCTAGCACCGTCTGGGGCTCGAACCCCGAGTGCAGCATGCACCCGGCGCACCGGGGATCCTTCCCCGGTCCGTACCGCTCCCAAAGGCTTGGGTCCAGGATCTCGCCGAGGTCGTCCACGTGCTCGTCGGCGATGAGGTAGCAGGGCTTGCGCCAGCCCTTGACGGTATAGGTGGGGATCGCCCACGCCGCGCACGTCGGGTAATCCCGGTAGCCCCGCAGGAAATCGAGGAAAAGGGGGTTATCGTAGAACGGGAACTTCTCGTTTCCGTCCAGAAGCTCCCGGAAGACGCGGATCGATTCCCGCTTCTGGAGGAAGAGCTCCTTCTCCGGGACGGCCTCGTAGGCGTATCCGGGGGAGAGCATCAGCCCCTCCACCCCGAGCCGGGTGAGCTCCCGGAAAAGATCCTTCAGGTCGGGGACGTCGGAGCCGTGGAACACCGTGGTATTGGTGCACACCCTGAACCCCCGACGCAGGGCCTCGCGGATGGCCGCGATGGCCTCACGGTAGGTCCCGGGC
>JALVLL010000193.1 GCA_027027485.1 Candidatus Bipolaricaulota bacterium
GATCCCGGGCCAGCGATAGCCCCGGCTCCACCATCCCCATCAGGGGGAAGATCCTGGCCCAGTAGGCGAAGACCATCACGAGAAGCATGGCGAGCCAGAAGGAGGGGACAGAGGAGGCGGCGGTGCCGAGGGTCCGCAAGGCGAAATCCACGATCCCGCCCCTCCTCCAGGCCGCCCACATCCCGACCCATATCCCACAGGCGATGGCGGCCAGGGTGGGGATCAGGGTGATGGCCAGGGTCCAGGGGATGCGTTCGGCGATCACCCGGAGCACCGGCCGCTGCGAGGTGAAGGAAACCCCGAATTCACCCCGGAAGACGTTGCGGATGTAGGCGAGGAACTGTCCCCAAAGGGGCTTGTCGAGCCCGAAGAGCTCTATGATCTCCCGTTTCACCTCCGGCGGGACCCTGGGGTCGGCGTAGAACCTCTCGGCGGGGTTTCCGGGCATGAGGTGGATCAGGAGGAAGTTGAGGACCACCGCGGCACAGATCGCGAGAAGCGCCGCGAGGAACCGGCGGGCGAAATAGGTCCGGTTCATGCCCTATGCGATCTTCTCCCCTGCCCGCGGCCCCGGGGTCTTGTTGTAGGCCTCCGTGGCCCAGATGCGGTAGATCGCCGGGTACTCCCGGCGCCGTCCGCTTCGGGGAAGGTGGAAGAGGTCGTGGATGCCAGTGACGAACCGGTATTCGGGCGTCTCGGGTCCGAGCACCTCCGCTACGCCGTTTATGAGGAAGCTGGTGTTGCGGTAGGAGGAGAAGAGGACGCTGCAGCGGGGGTCGCGCATGATGTTGCGCCAGGTGGTCTTGGCGTAGATCTCGATGGTGGTGAAGGAGTAGGGGTCGAGCTCGATCTCCTCGTAGAGCTTGAGGAGGAAGGAGAGGCGTTTTTCGCGGGTCTCCTTCTCCCCTACCCTCAGGCCCTCCTCCACCAGGGACTCCACCTCGGCGGCGAGATCGTCGATGCCGTGGCGCGGGAGGAGCCCTATGCCCTTGGCGGCGATGTTGATGGGGGCGGGGCCGTCCGGGTTCAGGGTGGCCATATAGCCCACGTGGACGGCGAAATCGTGGTTCCCCTCCCCGGTCATAAAGAAGCGGATGTTCGCCCGGCGGAACCTGAGCTGCCACTCGAGAAAGGCCCTGGGGAGGGGGACGAGGGGGACCGAGACGGTCCCGGTCCCCCTCACGATCTCGACCTCCTTGGGTTCGGTCTTATCGGGCTTTACGCGGAGCTCGTACTCCATCATCAGCCTCCCCTTTCGTGGAGGTTGAAGAGGGTCTCGTCCGAGAGCACCCCGTCCTGGGGGTTCGGGGCCCAGCCCACGAGGTCATCGTCCCTGTATACCTCCAGGTTATCCGGGAGGTAGAGGGGTATGCGGGGGAGCTTCTCCGCGAGCAGCGCCTGGACCCTGTGGCAGAGGGCCTTCTTGGCCTCGCCCTGGGCCATAAGGAGCCCGGAGAGCGCCTCGTCGAGCTCGGGGTCCGAGAAGCCGCCGCGGTTGAACCCCACCACCTGGCCCTCCTTGATCACGCCCCGGGACGAGTGGAAGTAGTAGAAGTACATGTCCACGGCCATGAAGGCGGCGATGGATTGGAGCGCCAGGGTGAACTCGGCCTTCTTCAGTGCAAGATCGAAGGCATCCGGGGAGAGGGGCTCCATGGTGGCCTTGATCCCCACCTGCCCCAGGTAATAGGCCACCAGGGCCGCGGCCTCCACCGAGGTCTTGTCGGACGGGCAGACCAGGGAGAACGCAAGGGGCGAGCCGTCTGGCGTCTCCCGCACCCCGTCCCCGTCCGTGTCCTTATAGCCGAGCTCGTCCAGGATACGGGTCGCCTCCTCGGGGTCGTACTCGGGGTACCCGGCCTCCTCGTTGAACCAATCGCCCATCCGCGGGGTCATGAGCCCGAAGGAGGCGATCTGACCGAAGCCCCTGAGAAGCCGCTTCACCATGTCCTCCCGGTCGATGGCGAGGGAAACGGCCCTGCGGAACCCGAGCTTATCGAACGGCGGCTTTCGCACGTTGGGGAGGAGGGTGGCCACATGCGTCCCCGGGGAGCGGTAGAGGTGGACGTGGGGGTATTTCTCCGGGGCGAAGGAGATCCGCTCCGCCAGCGCGGGGGTTATGTTCCAGTTGAGGTAGTCGAAATCGCCGCGGAGGAGCCCCAAGACCCCCACCGTGTCCGAGGTGACCATGTGGAGAACGAGCTCTTCCAGCTTCGGCACCCCGCGCCAATAGAAGCCAGTGTTCACGAGGCGCACGTACCTCCCGGCGGCGAACTCCGCCAGCTTGAACGGCCCGGTGCCGATGGCGGCCTCGGTGTTGGGATAGGCCATGGGGTTCTCGATCCCCTCCCAGATGTGCTTGGGGATGATCGGGATCGCCGGGGCCATCATGGAGACGGCTATGGGGCTGAAGCGCGATAGGTTCACCGCCACGGTGTAGGTATTGACGACCTCCGCGTTGGCCACGAAGGCCATGATGATCCACATGGGGAGGTGCTTCTCCTTGACGTAGTTGAAGGTGAAGGCGACATCCTCAGCGGTGAGTTCCACCCCGTCGTGCCATTTGACCCCCTTGCGGAGGCGGAAGATCACCTGCTTTTTCGGGAGGATCACGTTCCAGCTTTCCGCGAGGAACGGCTCCTGGCCTCCGGGGACCACCCGGGCGAGGGTCTCGTAGATCCAGCCCACCGCGGTCCGTTCGGCCCCGGTGGTGGCGAGGAACGGGTTCAGGGTATCGATGGTCCCGAGCACCGCGATATCCAACGTCCCCTGGGCCAGAGATCCCAAAGCAAATATACCCACCGCCAACGCCGCGAAAAGACCCTTTCTCATATCTCCCTCCGAAACGCGGGATTTCGACCATTATAGTCCTGCACCCTCGGCCAAGGGAACTTCAAATCGATGTGAAAGGCGGGAGCACGCGACGCCTATCGACGTCCACGATACCTTTGTCGGAGAACTTGTAATGGGGGCTCACGGTGAGGGAGAGCACCGAGATGAAGGCAAACGGGCGGTTGTGGGAGACGCCCAGATCCCGGAGGACGGATTCGATACGCCGAAGTCCCTCCGCCATCTCTCCGGGAGGGACATCGGCGAGGATCCCGAAGAGGGGGAGGGGAAGGACCTCGAGGATCTCTCCATCCCGGGCCACGGCGATCCCCCCGCCGGCCCGATGCACGGCGTTGGCGGCGAGGGCCATGTCCCCGGGCGAGCAACCCACCACGACCAAGTTGTGGGAGTCGTGGGCGAAGCTCGTGGCCACCGCCCCCGTCCGCAGGCCGAGGCCGTGCAGGAGCCCCAGGCATCGGTCCCCTCCCCGCCGGGCGAACACCCCCACCACCGCGAGGCCGGGCGGGTCGACCGGGCGCCCTTCCCGCACCGTCACGGTGACGCGGACAAGCCCGGTGAGGGAATTATCACGGTTGAGCACTTCGACCACGTTAGCCACCGTCTCCCCCTCGGTCGGCAGGGAGAAGTCGTCGGCGGAGAAGGGGCCGGGGATGGGAGGATAAGGAGGGGGATTTGGGATGTGGGTGGAGATCTCGACGATGAGCTCTCCCCTTTCCGCAACTTTTCTCCCTTGCACGTAGACCGCGTGTGGGGGGAAGGAGGTGGGGCCTTCCAGCACCAGGAAATCGGCCTCGCGTCCCGGAGCGATCGCCCCCAGGTGCCGCAGGCCGAGGTAAGCCGCCGGGCGAGCCGTGGCCATGGCGATGGCCTCCTCGGGCGGAAGCCCTAGCGCCACCGCCTGCGCCACCACCCGGGAGAGGTGGCCGTCCGGAAGGAGGGACGGGGGGACATCGTCCGTCACCAGCAGGCACCGGGAACGGTCGGGCAGTTCCCGCAGGGCGGCTATCACCTCCGTCGTGAGGGATTTTTCCTGGAGCATAACCGTCAGCCCCTTGGTGAGCTCCTCGGCTATCTTCCGCGGGGACATCAGGGTGTGGTCGGAATGTACCCCGTGGGAGATGTACTCCGAGAGCTCGCTCCCGGAGAGGGAGGGGATGTGGCCCTCCACCGTGTACCGGGCCGCGTGGGCGGCCGCAATCTCCGCCGCGTATTTCCCTTCCCCCTCCACCAAGCCCCGGAAGTCCATCACCTCACCCAAGGCGATGGCCCTGGGGAGCGCCAGGAGTTCCTCCACCTCCTCCGGGGTGAGTTCGGCGTTCGGTGTCTCGAGGGGAGGGAAGGTCGGGGGGACCGTGCTCGGGATCGCGAGGTACACCCTCAGGGGGAGATTGCCCGTCGCCTCGTGAAGCCAGCGTATCCCCTCGCTTCCGGCCGCGTTGGCGATCTCATGGGGATCGGCGAGGACACAGGTGGTTCCGTGGGGAAGGACGGCCGCGGCGAACCACGGCGGGGAGAGGAGGCTCGACTCGATATGCATATGGGCGTCGATCAGCCCGGGCACGACCAGCGCCCCTGCCAGGTCATGTACCTCCTGGGCTACGGAGCCCCCGGGAGGATCCCCCTCCTCCACGTAGAGGAACTTTCCCCCGGCGATCCCGATCCAACCGCGATAAAAACGCAGGCGGTAGACATCCAGGATCTTCCCACCGTAGAGGAGGAGCTCCGGCTTTCTCATCTCGTTTCGGCCAGGAGCCGCACCGCCTCCAAGGCCACCTCGATGGCCCGCTTTTCCCCTTCCCGGAAGAGGCGCTCCCTCTCCTCAAGTGGGGGCTGTTCGGGGAGCCAGATGTTCGAATCGGTGGCCAGGATCGCCCCTACCTTTACCCGCCGACGGCTTCCCACCACGAACAGGGTGGAGCACTCGTTGTCGGCCGCCACCACCCCCGCTTCCTTGAGGATGAGGTTGAGCTCCCGATCCTGGACGTAGTAGGCGTCCCTGGTGTAGCCGAGCCCCACCACGACCTCATACCCCAAGGCATGGGCGGCCCGGACGAGGCCGTTGGTGATCTCCAGATCGGCCACCGCGGGGAAGCCCAGGGGGAGGTAAGCGAGCGAGGTCCCATCGCCCCGGAACGCGCCGGTAACGACTATCAAAGAGCCGATGGGGATATCCTCCTGCCTTCCGCCACAGGAGCCCACCCGGATGAAGTTCCTCCCGCCCACGCGGATCAGCTCCTCGAGGGCGATGGCGGCGGAAGGCCCCCCGATCCCGGTGGAGCATACGCTCACCTCCACTCCACGGTAGGTGCCGGTGTAAAGCACGTACTCCCGGTTCTCGGCCACGAGCCTTTTCCCATCGAACCGTTCGGCGATGCGCCGGGCCCGACCCGGATCGCCGGGAAGGAGGACCCACTCCGCCACATCGCCTTGCTTGGCCCGGATGTGCTTCTGGATCTCAATGCTCACCCCTCATCCCCCTTTCGCGGGAACACCACCACCTCCTCCGGGTCGGCCCGCACCACCACGGCCTCCCCCGGGGAGAACTCCACCGTCGTCTCCGGGTGCACCACGATGAGCTCACCGAGCTCGGTGGACACCAGATACTGTACCGATTCCCCTTGGAACGCGTGGGAGACCACCTCGCCGGGGATCCCTTCTCCCCCGCGGTACAGGCGCAGCGAGGAAGGGCGGATCGCCACCGTGACCCCGCTCCCGGGCGGAAGATCCGTACCCGCCCTCGAGGCCCGGATCCGCATCCCCCCGGCCGATAGGACCATCATCCCCTCCGTTACGGCCTCCACCCTGGCGGAGAAGCGGTTGGTGAACCCCATGAAGTCGGCGACGAAGGGGGTCGCGGGGCGGAAGTAGATCTCCTCGGGGGCACCTTCCTGTTCGATCCTCCCCTCGCGCATGAGGATCACGCGGTCGGAGAGGGCCATGGCCTCCGCCTGGTCGTGGGTCACGTAGATGGCGGTGACCCCGAGTTCCCGTTGTATCCTCTTGAGTTCCGTTCTCATCCCGGCCCTTAGCTTGGCGTCCAGGTTGGACAGGGGCTCGTCCAGGAGGAGGAGCTTGGGGCGGATCACCAGGGCGCGGGCCAGGGCCACCCGCTGGCGCTGTCCCCCCGAGAGCTGCCCCGGAAGCCGCTTCTCCAGCCCCTCGAGCTTCACCATCCTCAGGGCCTCCGCCACCCGCTCCCGGATCTCCTCCCTGGGGACACGCCGCATCCGCAGGCCGAAGGCCACGTTCTCGAACACGGTGAGGTGGGGGAAGAGGGCGTAGTTCTGATATACCAGGCCGAACCCCCGCCGGTGCGGCGGGACACGGGTGTAATCGCGGCCCTGGAGCAGGACCTTCCCCTTCCAGGGGAGGACGAAACCCGCTACGGTGCGCAGGGTGGTGGTCTTGCCGCACCCCGAGGGCCCGAGCAGGGAGAGCAGTTCCCCCTCACCCACCGCCATGGAGAAATCCGTCAAAACCGGTTCCCCCTTGCGGTACCCCACGGTGATGTGATCCAAACGCAAGTATTCCATCGGATCAGCCCCCCAATGTGGTGGAAAGGCCCAAGGTCTTCTCCACCAGCTGGATTATCGCCACGGTGAAGAGGATGAGGAGGGTGGAGAGGGCCGCGATGGTGGGGTCGTAATAGTACTCCATGTAGGTGAGCATCTGGATCGGGAGGGTTGTCACTCCTGGGCCGGAGAGGAAGAGCGATATGGGCACGTTGTTGAAAGAGGTGATGAACGCCAGGATGAACGCGGCCATCACGCCGGCCCGGAGGTTCGGGAGGACGATGCGCAGGAACGCGACCCACCGCGGCGCCCCCAGGCTCACCGCGGCCTCCTCCACCGCGGGATCGAAGTTCCTCAGGCTCGCGGAGATCACCCGGACCGTATAGGGAAAGAGGAGCACCATGTGTCCGAGGAAGAGGCGCAGGGGCACGGGATACCGCGCCACGGCGGTGAAGAACGAGAGGAGCGCGAAACCGAGCACCAATCCGGGGACTACGATGGGGGAAGTGAACAGGAGCTCCAGGAAGCCCTTCCCGGGGAAGGCGAAGCGCACCAAGGCATAGGCGGCGGGGACCCCCAGGAGGAGCGCGGCCCCGGTGGAGGCAAACGCCAACAGCACGCTCACCCGAAAGGCGTCCACGAACATCCGCATTCCCAGGACCTTGCGGAACCAGTAGAGGGTGAAGCCCTTCGGCGGAAAGGCGAGGGATGCCTGGGTCCCGAAGGAGGACCAGAAGAGGATCAGGAAGGGGCCGAGGAGGAAGAGGAGCACCAAGGAAAGGACGGCCAAGGCGGATCTCGGTACCCTCACATCGCCTCCCGGGGGCGGAGCCGGCGCAGGAGGGCGTTGAGGCCCACCGCGAGGAGGAGCATCACCACCGCCACCACCGTGGCGCCCTCCCAGTCCATCAGGGTCATCGCCTTCTGGTAGAGGAGAGTGGAGAGCATGAGAACCCGCGTGCCGCCCAGGATGGCGGGGGTCACGTACGCGGTGATGCTACCGGTGAACACCAACGTCCCCCCGATCACGAGGCCGTCGGCCGATAGCGGCAGGACCACGCGGCGGAAGGCCCGGAACCCGTTGGCCCCCAAGCTCCGGGCGGCCTCCTCGAGCTCCGCGGGAACGTTCTCCAGGGCACTCACCAGCGAAAGGAGCATCAGGGGAAGGAAAAGCTGCAGGAGTCCCACCGCGATCGCCCCCTCGGTGTAGAGGATCTTGATCGGGCGCTCGGCGAGGCCCAGGGCGAGGAGGCCCCGGTTGATGATCCCGTGGCGCCCCATGACCACGAACCAGGCGTATGTCCGGGCCACGGGGTTTGTCATCAGGGGTAGGATGATGAGCGACATGAGCAGCGTCCGCTTCCCCCGCTCGAGCTTGGAGATGGCATAGGCCGCGGGGTAGCCCACCAGGGCGGCGATCCCGGTGACCAGGGCCCCCAGCTTCAGGCTCCGTACCAACGCCACACGGAAACTCCGCTGGGAGAGGACGGAGGCGTAGCGCTCCAGGGTCCATCCCCCGCCGTCCCTCAGGCTCTCCACGAGGGTGAGGGCCAGGGGGACCACGAAGAAGGCGACCAGGACCACCAGGGCCGGCGCCGAAAGGATGAAGGCCTTCCGCGTCGCGAGCATGGTCGAAGGCCCGGGGGCCCGCAGGACGGGCCCCCGGAAGCCCCTACCTCATTGTGTACGGATCTCGTTCCACCTGGCGATCCACTCGTCCAGGTGCTGGGCGATGAAGGCCTGATCGAAGAAGATTAAAGCGTCGATGATCTCCTTCCCGTAGGTGAGCTTGGCCCCGATCTCCGGCGGGAGCTCCACGTTCATGTTCACGGGCGAATCCACGAGATCCAGGGCCTGGGCTGTCTGGACCTCGCGGGAGAGGATGAAATCGATGTACTTCTCGGCCCAGTAGGCGTTGGGGGTTCCCTTGACCACCGCCACCACGCTGAGCTCGCCCACCAGGCCCTCGACGGGGATCACCTGCTCCACCGGGAAGCCGGCGGCCGCGGCGGCGGCCTCCAGGCGGCCCCAGGCGAAGCTCGGGATAGGGGCGAGCCACACCTCCTCCTGTTGGAAGAGGGTGATGGCCTCGGAGGAGCGGCGGTAGATGGTGGTGAGCCGGGGCATGAGCTCGGCCAGCTTCTCCCAACCCGGCTCGAGGTTCTCCTCGGAGCCTCCCCACGCACGGGCGCACATGATGAGGACCGCGGGGCCATAGGTGGTGTTCATATCGGGCAGGGTGATGTAACCGGCGACATCGTCGCGCCAGAAGTCCTTCCAAGAGGTCACGGGCGGGGAGATCCTATCCGGCCGGTAGGCGAGGGCCAGGTGCTGGACGGCATAGCCCACGGCGTAGTTGCCGCCCAGGGGATCCCGTGCCCACTCGTAGATCTCCGCGAGGGCGGGGATGTTGTCCGGGTTGTAAGGCTGGAGGAGGCCTTCCTGGATGGCCCGATAGGCGTAGGCCCGGGTGAAGTGGACCACGTCCACCACCGGGTTGTCCTTGTTCGCCACGAGGCGCGCCAACCGGGCGGCGTTGTTGCCGAGATCGTAGACGATCTCGATCCCGTACCTCTCCTGGAACGGCTCGGCGATGTTCTTGCGGATGAGGTCGAGGTTGAATCCCCAAGTGGATACGACAAGCTTGGCGGGCTTCGGTGGGACCTCTTCGGCAAAAGCTCCCCACGCCGCAAGACACAGCCCGAAGACCAGTAATCCGACCGAAAATCTGCGCATGGCCACCTCCTCGGAATGGATACATCCTTATAAAACGGCGATATTACCAAGTCAAGCGAGGAGGCGAGATCCGATGATGGAGGAGCTCTTTTCGTTGCGGGGAAAGGTGGCGTTGGTGACGGGAGGGGGAAGGGG
>JALVLL010000194.1 GCA_027027485.1 Candidatus Bipolaricaulota bacterium
CCCTGGCGGCGGCCGGGGCCGGGGCGGAGCTGGTGGAGGTCACGGTGAACGGGTACGGCGAGCGCTGCGGAAACGCGGATCTTTGCGTGGTGGTACCAAACCTCCAGCTCAAGATGGGATACGAGCTTGTGCCCCGGGAGAGGCTGCGGGAGCTTACGTCGCTTTCCCACTTCGTGGCGGAGCTCGCCAACATGCCCCAGGACCCCTACCAGCCGTACGTGGGGAGGAGCGCCTTCGCCCACAAGGGCGGGATCCACGTGGACGCCCTCAGGAAGGTCCCGAGGAGCTACCAGCACATCGATCCGGAGCTCGTGGGGAACCGTTCCCGGGTCCTGGTCTCGGAGCTTTCCGGGAAGGCGAACGTGGAGGCCAAGGCGGCGGAGCTGGGTTTCGATCTCCCACCGGAGGAGGCGCGCCGGGTGGTGCGGGCGGTGAAGGAGCTGGAGGGGAAGGGGTTCCAGTTCGAGGGGGCGGAAGGGTCTTTCGAGCTCCTCTTGCGCCGCTCCCGCCCCGGGTACAGAGCCCCCTTCGAGCTCTTGGACTTCCTGGTTCTGGTTGAGAAGAGGGTGGGCAAGGAGATCCTCGCCGAGGCCACGGTGAAGGTGCGGGTGGGGGACGAGGTGATGCACACCGCGGCGGAGGGGAACGGCCCCGTAAACGCCCTGGACCGGGCCATCCGGAAGGCCCTCCTCCCCTTCTACCCCGGGCTCCGGCGGGTCCGCCTCACCGACTACAAGGTGCGGATCCTGAACGAGGGGGCGGGGACCGAGGCCACGGTGAGGGTGCTGATCCTCGCCTCCGACGGCGAGCACTCGTGGGCCACGGTGGGGAGCTCCCCCAACATCATCGAGGCCAGCTGGCAGGCGCTGGCCGACAGCCTCGAGTACCCGCTCGTGCGGCGTTGGATCTAAAAAGGAGGTGATGCAGGTGGGACTTCGCGGGAAGGGAGGGTCTTGATCTTCGACACTACCTTGAGGGACGGGGAACAGACCCCGGGGGTCTCGTTCACCCCGGAGGAGAAGCTGCGGATCGCGCGACAGTTGGCGCGATTGGGCGTAGACGTGATCGAGGCCGGGTTCCCGGCCGCATCGCCTGGGGACCTGGAGGCGGTGCGCAGGATCGCCCTGGAGGTGGAGGGGCCGACCATCTGCGCCCTGGCCCGGGCGAAGGAGGCCGACATCCGCGCCGCCTGGGGGGCGGTCCGCTACGCCGAACGGCCCAGGATACACGTGTTCATCGCCACCTCCGATATCCACCTCCGCCATAAGCTCCGCCTCTCCCGGGACGAGGTCTTGAAGCGAGCGCGGGAGATGGTGGCCTATGCGGGGTCCCTTTGCCCTGACGTGGAGTTCTCCCCCGAGGACGCCTCCCGCACCGACCCCGCCTTCCTCCACGAGGTCCTGGAGGCCGTGATCGACGCCGGTGCGGCCACGGTGAACATCCCCGACACCGTGGGATACGCGATCCCCAGCGAGTTCGCGGCCCTCATCCGCGGGATCGTGGAGGTGGTCCCCAACATAGACCGGGCGGTGATCTCGGTCCACTGCCACGACGATCTGGGGCTGGCGGTGGCCAACTCCCTGGCCGCGGTGGCCGCCGGGGCGAGACAGGTGGAGTGCACCGTGAACGGATTGGGGGAGCGGGCCGGGAACGCGGCACTGGAAGAGGTCGTCATGGCCCTGGAGGTGCGGCGGGATCTCTTCGGCCTGGGGACGGGGATAAATACCAGGGAGATCGTCCGCACCAGCCGCCTGGTGAGTTCCATCTCCGGGATCTCGGTCCCGCCCAATAAGGCCATCGTGGGGGACAATGCCTTCGCCCACGAGTCCGGGGTGCATCAGGACGGGGTCCTCAAGGAGCGCTCCACCTACGAGATCATCGACCCCAAGACGGTGGGCTTCACCCGAAGCGAGCTCGTCCTGGGGAAGCTCTCCGGACGCCATGCCGTCAGGGAGAAGCTCCGGGAGATGGGGTATGAGCTATCGGACGAGGAGCTCGAGCGGGTCTTCGCCCGGTTCAAGGAGCTCGCGGATCTGAAGGAAGTGAGCGAGGCCGATCTCGAGGCCATCGTGGCCGACGAGCTCTTCCGCCCCGCGGAGATCTACAAGTTGGAGCAGGTCCAGGTGGTCTGCGGCGACAAGGGGATCCCCACCGCCACCGTGGCCCTCCGGGCCCCGGATGGAGAGGTCCTCATCGACTCCAACCACGGCACCGGCCCGGTGGACGCGGTATATCGGGCCATCAACCGCATCGTGGGCGAGGAACCGAGGCTCATCGCCTTCTCCATCAAGGCCATCACCGGGGGCCTGGACGCCATCGGGGAGGTATCCATCACGGTGGAATCCCCCGAGGTGAGGGGAGAGAACGGGCGGCCCCGGATATTCAGCGGACAAGGGGCCTCCACCGACATCGTGGTGGCCAGCGCCAAGGCATACCTCAACGCCCTGAACAAGCTCCTGGCGGCGAAAGGGGGTCAGTGATGCCCCGTCACCCATCACCCATCACCCATCACCGCATTTGCGTCATCGAGGGCGACGGGATCGGCCACGAGGTGGTCCCAACCGCGGTGGAGGCGATGCGGGCGGTGGCCCCGGACCTCGAGTTCGTCCCCGCCGAGGCGGGGTTCGAATGCTTCGAGGCCCGGGGAACCGCGATCCCGGAGGAGACATGGCGGGCCATCGAGGGGTGCGACGGGATCCTCTTCGGGGCCATCTCCGCCCCCTCCGGGGAGGTACCGGGGTACGAGCCGGCGATCCTCACCCTGAGGCAGGTGCTCGGGCTTTACGCCAACCTCCGCCCCACCGTCTCCCCGCCGCTCCCGGGCCTCCGCCAGGGGGTGGACCTCATCATCGCCCGGGAGAACACGGAAGGGCTTTACATCCGCACCGAGTGGGGGGATGGGAACGCGGCGGTGGCCCTGCGGGCCATCACCCGAAAGGGGTCGGAGCGCATCGCCCGGGTGGCGTTCGAGCTCGCCCGGACGCGCCGCAGGAAGGTCACCGTGGTCCACAAGGCCAACGTCCTGAAAAAGACCTGCGGCCTCTTCCGGGCGGTGGCCCTGGAGGTGGCGCGGGATTACCCGGATGTGGAGGTGGAGGAGATGCTGGTGGACGCCATGGCCATGTGGCTCGCGAAGGAGCCCGAGCGGTTCGACGTGGTCCTCACCCCGAACCTCTTCGGGGACATCCTCTCCGATGAGGCCAGCGT
>JALVLL010000195.1 GCA_027027485.1 Candidatus Bipolaricaulota bacterium
CCCGGTAGATCACGTAGGACAGGGTCCCGGCGAGGAAGGGGTTGAGCACCCAGATCTGGACGATCTGGAAAAGCTTCCCGAAGTCCACCGGCGCCCCCACGGCGAGCCCTATCCCCGCCACCGCCCCCACGATGGACTGAGAGGTGGATACCGGCAGCTTCAGGTAGGTGGCCATGGTGACGAAGATCCCCGCGGAAAGCATGGCCACGAGAACCGCCAGCGTGGGGAGCTCGGCCTTCACCACTCCCTTGCCGATGGTGGTGGCCACGTTCTCGCCCTCCAGGAGGGCGCCGATGATCACGAAGATCGCCACGAGGTAGATGGCTCCCCGGTAGGAAAGCAATCCCGAGCCCACCGAGGTCCCCACGCAGTTGGCGGTGTCGTTGGCCCCGATGTTCCAGCCCACGTAAAAGCCGCTCAGGAAAAGGAGGGGCGTCATACCGGGTTTCCTCCAAACTGTATGGTTGTCTATATAGTGCCCAAAAGTATATGGTGACGAGGGCTTTTTCAAGCCCGGGCCTCGAGCTTCACCCGCTGGAGGTAATCCTCATGGAGGAGTTTCTCGATGAGGCGGGAGATCTCCTCCTTGTGCGCTTTCTTCAACCGGTACTCGCTGATTATGAGGGGCCGCGTCTTTTTGGACTCCTTGCGCCATACCCCCATCACCATCCTGCCCTTGTCGGTCACCAGGGAAAACGTTCCCTCCCAGAAGATGGAGTAGCCCTCTTTCTCCTCCCATTCTATCCCCACCCGCTCAACTTGTACCGCTATCTTCCTCATCGCTGCCCTCCTTCTGGGCCTTGCGGGCCGAGACCAGGTACCCGGTGAACCCCACCATCCGCTCGAAGGGCCTAACCCCTTCCCGCTCACGCACCAGTATCTTCCTCTCCAAAAGCTCCACGCACTCCACCGCCACGAACCCCTCCCGCTCCAGGGACGAAACGAACCCCTTCAGTTGCTCCGCGGTGGGGACGATCCCCGCGAGGGGCCTCCCCGGGGAGAGGACGGAATAAGCGGGGGGCACCGCGAGCCACGGCTCCGGGAGGTCTATGAAGACGGCGTCCACCTCCCCCTCCACCGGGAAGGGCTCCCCCGCCTCGAGGATCCCAGCCTCCACGCGGTCCGAAAGCCCGGCCCGGGCGATGTTCTCCAGGGCGTTCTCCAGGAAATCCCCGCGGCGGTCGAAGGTGAAGATGTGGCCCTCGGGGCCCACGAGCTGGGCCAAGAGGATGGTGAACGCCCCGGAACCCGTCCCGATCTCCACCACCCGCATCCCCGGGCGGAGATCCAATGCCAGGGCGAGCCAGCCGGCGTCCTTGGGGTAGACGATCTGGGTCTTGCGGCGCACCTTCATCATCCGCTCCCCCACCCGCGGCCGGAAGGCCACGAACTCCGCCCCGGTGCTCGATACGACCCTGGTTCCCTCGGGCTTCCCCGCGATCTCCCCGTGGGGGATGGAGCCCCTGTGGGAGTGGAAGACCTCGCCCTCCTTGAGGACAAAGGAGAAGGTCCGCCCGCGCTTCACCTCCCAGAGGAGCACCTGCTCGCCGTACTCAAGCGGCCGCATCGTTTCCCGTTACGCGTAACGCCTCACGCGCCACCCTTTCCTTGAGGCGGCAGAAGCGACAAGGTCCTTCGGAGGTGGTGGGCATCCCGCAAGAAGGACAGTAGTGGAGCTCCACGGGCTCTGGCGGCCGGAACCGATCCCGCACCTTGAGGAACCCCCGCAGGAATTGGAGCTTCGTCCCGGGATACCGGTCCTCGAGTTCGTTGAGGACGTGTTTGAGAACGATGGAGCGGGCTCCGGCCGCGTGGGGGCATTCCTCGTAGATGTAGCGGATGCCGGAGACGATGCAGTACGCCGCGATCTCGCGCTCGGAGAGGAAAACCAGGGGCTTCACCCGTCGCACGAGCTTCCCTTCCCCCGGGAGCACGGGGTACTGGCGCGCGAGATACCCCTCCTCCCACCGGAGGACGTTTCCCAACAGTGTCGCGGCCTCGTCGTCCAGGTTATGGCCGGTGGCGAGGACATCATACCCCCCTTCGAGGGCGACGCGGTTCAGGAGATAACGTTTCACGGTGCCACAGAGGGAACAGGGCTTTCCCCGGGCTATCTTGACCAGCTCGTCGATCCCGGCCCCTAGCTCCCTCCTCACCGGTACCACATGGAGGGTGAGCCCGCGGGAGCGCGCGAACTCCTCGGAGTACTCCCGGGAGCGGGCGGAATACCCCCCGATCCCGAGATCCAGGTAAACCCCATCGGCACGATACCCGAGCTTCGCGAGGACCTCCCAGAGGGCCAGGGAATCCTTCCCGCCCGATACCGCCACCAGGATCCTCTCCTCGGGCGTGAACATCTTGAACTTGCGGATCGTCTCGGCCACCACCTTCTCCACCCGGGCCACCAAATGCTCCGGGCAGAGCTGGAGGTTGGCGTGGCGGAGCTTTATGATGGCCGGCTTCTTGCAGATGGTGCACTTCACCCTAGCCCCCCGAGATCACGTCCACGAGCTCTATCTCCTCCCCCTCTTCCAAGCGGTGATCCGGGGGGAGGATCTTCCCTTCCCGCACGGGAAGGACCGTCTCGGGGATGATCCCGAGCTCCCTTATCGCCCGCTCCAGGTCCACCCCAGCCTCGACCTCGTGGATACGGTCGCGATGCTTGATGATGGGCATATCCGTTTATTATACGCCCCACCTCGGGGAAGCTGTCGCCCTTAGGGCTTCCTCAAGGGCGGTACGGAAAGGGATATCCCCCCTATCTCGCCGTCCAGGTATATCGGCGCCAACCCCGGTTCCAGTTTGAACCAGGCCGTCCATTCCCCCAGCGGGTTCCCATAGATATCCGCCGCTCGGACCGCACCGGTCGGGGTGACCCACACCGGGCCCTCTCGGACCCAGGGATCCTGCCACAGCACGGAGAAGGGGCCGGTCTCGCCGAGGAAGCGGAACAAAAACACACCGTTTTCCTCCTGGCGGGAGAGGAATTCCGCGCCGTCGAGTCGGCGGGCCAGCTCCCGGTAAGCGAAGTAAGCCCGCTTTTTCACGCCGGCACCCCGATCGTAGGGGCCGAAGCCATCGTATACGAGCCCGGCCTGGTCGAAGAACCCCACCCCGGTCCCCTCGTAGCGGGGCTCCACTAAAAAGGTCCAAAAGGCCTTCTCCACCCCCAGGGAATAGAGGAGAACGAAACGCTTCACCAAG
>JALVLL010000196.1 GCA_027027485.1 Candidatus Bipolaricaulota bacterium
GAGGCCCAGGGTGGGGACACGAGCGCCGTAGAAAACCCGGAGAGGCTTCCCCGGGCCAGGGAAGTGGTCGAGGTCCGGGCCCCGCGGTCGGGCTTCATTACGCGGCTTTCCGCGAGGAAGATAGGGCTCGCGGCGGGGCTCCTCGGCGCTGGCCGGGAGGTCAAGGGCCAGGAGGTGGACCCCGCCGCCGGGGTGGAGCTCTTCGCCAAGGTGGGCGATGAGGCGCGGGAAGGGCAACCTCTTGCCCGGCTGCATGTGGGACGGCGTGGACGCCTCGAGGAGGCCAAAAGGCTCGTGGAGGAGGCGTTCGAGATCGGGGACGAGCCGCCTCCACGGGGGAAGCTCATCCTGGGGGCGGTGCGCTGAGGGAGATGGGCTGGCCGCGGGAGTTCGACTTCGCGGGCCACCGGGGTGCAACGCTCCGGGGCTACCACTTCCCCTCCCGGGGCGATGTAGCCCTTACCATCGTCCACGGGTACGCGGAGCACGCGGGGAGGTACCTCGGGTTCGCCGCCTGGCTCGCCGAACGGGGGGTGGATGTGGTCGCCTTCGACCTCCGGGGCCACGGCAAAAGCCCCGGCCGTCGGGGGCACATCCCGCGCTTCTCCGATTACCTCGGGGACCTGAAGGCCCTGATCTACGTGGCCTTGCGGGAGCTCTCCCCGAAGGGCCTGCATCTCCTCGGCCACAGCCTCGGGGGCCTGATCGTGGCCAGATATCTCGAGAAAAACCCGGACGGCGTCGCGAGCGCCATCCTCTCCTCGCCCTTCTTCGGCCTGGCCATGGAGGTCCCGCGCTGGAAGGTGGGCCTCGCCCATATCGCATCAAAGCTCCTCCCCTGGTTCTCCCTCCCGAGCGGGATAGACCCCGCGGGGCTTTCCCACGATGGGGCCGTGGTGGAGGCCTACCGCAGCGACCCCCTGGTCCACCATCGGGCCACCGCCCGCTGGTTCACGGAGACCCTTAAGGCCCAGAGGGCGGCCATCGAGGGAGCGTCGAGGATCGAGGTCCCGTTGCTTCTTGTCCTCGGCGAGGATGACCCCATCGCCTCGGTTCACGCCATGGAGGAATTCTTCGGGCGCTGTGGGAGCCGCCACAAAGAGATCCGGCGCTTCCCCGGGATGTACCACGAGCCCCTGAACGAGGTGGGCCACGAGGCCGTGTGGGAAGAGGTGCTTCGATGGCTGAAAGCCCAGATCCCACGTTAGTTAATTGATGGGGGTGGGGCCACGGGCTATACTTGGCCCGCTAAATCCTGAAAAGGGAAAGGGGGATGGATGTGGCTATCGTGACGATGAAGGAGCTTCTCGAAGCCGGGGTCCACTTCGGGCACCGCACCCGCAAGTGGAACCCCAAGATGAAGCCCTTCATTTACACCGAACGAAAGGGCATTCACATCATCGACCTCGCCAAGACCATAGAGCTTCTGGAGAAGGCCTATTTCTTCGTGAGGGAAAGGGCCGCGGCGGGGGACGAGATCCTGTTTGTGGGCACCAAGAAGCAGGTCCAGACCACCATCGAGGAGGAGGCCAAAAGGTGCGGGGCCCACTGGGTCAACCGCCGCTGGCTCGGGGGGACCCTCACCAACTTCGAGACCATCCGCAAGAGGGTCCTTTATATGATCGAGCTGGAGAGGAACTTCGAGGAGGGAAAGTACGAGAGGCTCCCCCTCAAAGAGCGGGTAAAGCTCCAGCGGGAGCTCGAGAAGCTCCGGAGGAACCTGGACGGCCTTCGGGAGATGACCCGCCTTCCGGGGGTCATATACGTGATCGACCCCACCGTGGAGGTAAACGCGGTGCGTGAGGCCAACATCCTCGGGATACCCGTGGTCGCCATCTGCGATACCAACTGTGACCCCGATCTCATCGATTACCCCATCCCCGGAAATGACGACGCCATCAAGGCCACTCGCCTCATCACTAAGAAGATCGCCGACGCGGTGATCGAGGGGAGGGAGGGCCTGCAGGTGACCGAGCCCACCCCCGTCGAGGAGGAGCTCCCCTCCATGGAGGAGGCCATGCCCGCCATCGGCGAGGTGCCCATAAAGGACGAGGAGCTCGAGGCCCACTACGGCGAGATGCTCAAGGAGCTCGTGGAAGAAGAGGGGAAGGAGTAACCATGGAGATCACCCTGGACCTCATAAAGAAGCTCCGCGAGGAGACCGGGATCGGGATAATGGAATGCAAGAAGGCCCTGATCGAGGCCGGGGGGGACCTGGAGAAGGCCAAGAAGATCCTCCGGGAGAAGGGCTTGGAGTTCCTCGCAAGCCAGGGCGGCCGTGAGATGAAGGAGGGCCGCGTCGAGGCCTACATCCATCACTCCGGCAAGGTCGGGGTCCTGGTGGAGGTGGACACCGTCACCGATTTCGCCGCCAACTCCCGGGAGTTCCGCGAGTTCGTCAAGAACCTCGCCATGCATATCGCTGCCGCCAAGCCCCGCTGGATCTCTCCCGAGGACGTCCCCCAGGAGGTGATCGAGGAGGAGAAGGAGATTCTCCGGGCCCAGGCCGAGAGGGAGGGGAAGCCCCCGCACATCGTGGAGAAGATCGTGGAGGGCCGCCTCAGGAAGTTCTTCGAGGAAAACTGCCTCCTTAAACAGCCCTATGTCAAGGACCCCTCGGTGACGGTGGAGGAGGTATTGGGAGAGCTCGGGAGGAAGATCTCCGAGCAGATCGTGATAAAGCGCTTCGCCCGGTTCGAGGTGGGCGAGGCATAGAAGGGTGCGGGTACTTCTCAAGTTATCGGGCGAGCTTTTGGGCGGAAAGAGGCCTCCCATCGATTGGGAGGCCTTTTCTTTTTACGCCAGGGAGATCGCCCGGGCCGCGGAGGAAGCCGAAATCGCGGTGGTAGTGGGAGGGGGGAACATCCTCCGGGGTGCGAAGACCCCCAACCCCGCCACGGGGCACCTCATGGGGATGCTGGCCACGGTGATAAACGCCCTGGCCCTGCGGGACGCCCTGGAGAAGGAGGGAAAGGAAGCTCTGGTTCTATCGGCTCTTCCCGTCCCCGGGGTGGCGGAACCGGTGGACCAGTGGGCCGCCCGGGAGGCGCTGCGGGAGGGAAAGGTGGTGGTCCTCGCTGGGGGCACGGGCCTCCCCTACGTGACCACCGACACCGCGGCGGTGCTGCGGGCGCTGGCCTTGGGCGCGGAGCTTGTGCTCAAGGGATCCAAGGTGAAGGGGGTCTATAC
>JALVLL010000197.1 GCA_027027485.1 Candidatus Bipolaricaulota bacterium
TGTTCCCCACCAGGCGCGGCCGCTCGGGGCACTCGAAGTAGATCTCCACCAGGCGGCCCTCCTCCACGATGGCCACGCGCTTGCGGACGCCGGTGGGGCTACGCTGCACGTTCACCAGGATGTGATTTCCCCGGAGCGTGTCGGCCTCCTTTCCGGAGGGAGTTCGTCGAGGAGTTCCCGGATGGTCCTCCCGAGCACCGGATGCCTCAATTCGGGCACCAGCTCGGCCAGCGCCGCGAGGACCACCCCCCGCTTCAGGAGATGGGGGCACGGGATCCTGAGCTCGCCCTCGTTCAGTACGAGGTCCTCATAGAGGACGATGGATATCTCGATGGGATCAGGGGTCAGGGGATCGGCGAAGTCCTTCCCCAGTATCCTCTCCACCCCCTGGCAGATGAAGAAGAGCTCCCGGGGGGAGAGGGTGGTCTCCGCTTCCACCGCGATCCCTATCGGGCCGTATCCGTCGATTAGCGATGGGTCCGAGAACCACGGGGAGATCCGCAGGGGCCTCACCCCGCAGGCCTTCAGCCTCTCGATCGCTTCCAGGATCCTGTCCCGTTGGGGCGGAACCTCTGCCCTCAAGCCCAAATAGACCCGTGCCACCTCCGCCCCCTTTACCGGGACGAGGAGGGAGGCCGAAGGCCTTCAGGGTTTACCCCTACTGAAGGGGAAAAGAACCCCAATACATCTCTCGAAGCCCCCCATCTCCTCCGAAACCCCCTCCTCTCCCGTCATATCATGAGTCTGCTCAGGTCACCGATCTCAAGGAAAAGCTCCATCACCGAGCGCAGGAACGAAAGGCGGTTCTCGCGGATGCGCTCGTCCTCATGCATCACAAAAACCTCATCGAAATAGCGGTTCACCGGCCCCACCAACCGCCGGAGGTGAGCCAGTGCCTCGGGGAAATCCCGCTTGGCCATCGCCTCCTCCAGCAGGGACTTGACCTCGAGATACGTCCGCCAGAGGGCCTCCTCGGCTTCCTCTCGGAAGAGCGCGGGATCGAACTCCATCCTCCCGTGCTTCCCGGCGATGTTCTTGAGGCGGCCGAAGGCCGTGGCGAGATCCTCCAACGCCCTGCGGTCCTCCTCCCGCAGGCGCGCCAGGGCCAGCGCCCTTCCCTTGAGGCCGTGGAAGTCCCCCCTGGGCACGGCCAGGACCGCTTCCACCACGTCGTAATCGAGCTCATCACGCAGGGCGTGGCGAAGCCTGTCGAGGAGGAACCTCTTCACCTCCTCGGGCCCCTTCCCCCCGGGGACCTCCGGGTAAAGCCCCACCGCCTCATCGACGAGCCGGAAGAGGTCGAGCACCAAGGGCTTCCCCAGGACGAGGTGAACCAGGGCGTTGGCGGCGCGGCGGATGCCGTAGGGGTCCCTGGAGCCGGTGGGGATCTCCCCGATGGCGAAGGCGCCCATCACCGCGTCCAATTTCTCCGCCAGGCTTAAGACCGTGCCCACCGCGGTGGAGGGGAGCTCATCGCCGCGGGTCCTGGGCAACAGATGCTCCTCGATGGCCCGGGCCACCTCCTCGGGCTCCCCGGCCTTCCGGGCGTAGATCCCTCCCATCACCCCCTCGAGCTCGGGGAACTCCTTCACCATCTCGGTGGTGAGGTCGGCCTTGCAGAGTAGCGCGGCCCGATCCAGGTGGCGCCTTTCCCCCTCGGAAAGGCCCAAAGCCTCCGCCGCCTTCATAGCGATGTGGTGGATCCGTTGTACTCTGTCCCAAACGGTCCCCAACCGCGCCTCGTGCACGATACCTTTGAGATCCTCCACGCGCTCGGGAAGGGGCTTTTTGAGGTCGTTCTCGAAGAAGAAACGGGCGTCACGGAGGCGGGCCTTGACCACCCTCTCGAACCCCTGTCTCACGTACCCCTTTTCGTCCTCCTTACCATCGCGGAAACCGAGGAAGACCGGGGCGGGTTCCCCGTCCTTGGCGAAGGGGATGAACTTGCCCTCCTCGTGGAGGACCGCGGCGATGACGGGCGCGGGAAGGTCCAGGAACTCCGCTGGGAACTCCCCCAGGACCGGGGCGGGCCACTCCAGCGATCCCACCAGGATCCCCAATAGCTCCTCGGTCCAGAGGGCCCGCACCCCGTGCCCTTTCTCCACCTCACGGGCGGCCTCCTCGATCATCCCGGCGCGCTCCTTGGGGTCGGCTATCACCCTGCCTTCCCGGAGCCTCTCCCGGTATTCCCCCGGGGATTCCAGCGGGATCTCTTTGGGCCCGAAGAAACGGTGCCCCCGGGTCACCCGGTCCGCCACGAGGTTCCCGTAACGCACCGGGATTACCTCCCCGTCGAGGAGACAGACCAACCAGCGGATGGGCCTGAGGAAGGCCACCCCCGAGGAATCCCACCGCATGGTCTTACGGCAGGGAAGGGACCTTATGGCCTGGGGAACGATCTCCCGCAGGACCTCGCCAGCAGGCCTCCCCTGGGTGCGCACCTCCAGGAAGAGATATTCCTTGTCGCCCACGCGCTTTCGCTTCAGGTCTTCCGGCGATGCGCCGTACTTCCTGAGGAAGCCCAGGGCCGCTTGGGTGGGGTTCCCGTTATCGTCGAGCCCCACCGCTACAGCCGGCCCCCGCACTTCCTCCACGAGGTCCTCTTGGCGTCCGGGAAGCCCTTTGATGAGGACTGCCAAGCGCCTTGGGGTCCAGAGGACCTCCAAACGCTCGAAGGGGAGGCGCTCCGCGGGGAGGGAGTCCGCGAGGGACCTCCCCAACGCCTCGGCGAGCGCCGGGGCGTCCAGGGCCGGGAGCTCCTCGGTCCCTACCTCAAGCAAGAACTCTGGCACGGCTTTCCTCCAGGAGCGCGAGGTACTTCTGGGCACAGGCCCGGGCCAGCTCCCGGATGCGGGCGATGTACGACTCCCGCTCCGTCACCGATATCGCACCCCGGGCGTCGAGGACGTTGAAGAGGTGCGAGCAGTGGAGCACGTGGTCGTAAGCGGGAAAGACCAGGCCGGCCTCGAGGCAGCTTTTGGCCTCGGCCTCCGCCAGCTCGAACATCCGGCGGATCCTCCCCACATCGGCTCTCTCGAAGTTGTAGATGGAGAATTGCCTTTCCTTCTCATGCCAGATCTCGCCGTATCTGACGTCCTCGCTCCAGAGGAGGTCAAAGGCCGACTCCACCCCCTGCAGGAAGATGGCGATCCGCTCGAGCCCATAGGTGAGTTCCACCGAGACCGGGTCCAGGTCCACCCCTCCCATCTGCTGGAAGTAGGTGAACTGGGTGATCTCCATCTCGTCGAGCCACACCTGCCAACCCACCCCCCAAGCACCCAATGTGGGCGATTCCCAGTCGTCCTCCGAGAACTTCACGTCGTGGTCCCGGAGGTCGATCCCCACATGCTCCAGGGACCCGAGGTACAGGTCCTGAATATCGGGAGGCGGGGGCTTGAGGATCACCTGGTATTGGTGGTGGAGCCTGAGCCTTATGGGGTTCTCGCCGTAGCGGCCGTCGGTGGGGCGGCGGGAGGGCTCGATATAGGCCACCCGCCAGGGGTCCGGCCCCAAACACCCGAAGAAGGTGGCGGGGTTGAAGGTCCCCGCGCCCTTCTCCACGTCATAGGGCTCGAAGATCACACAACCCTGATCCCGCCAGTACTCGTGCAGGGCCAGGACCAGGTCTTGGAAGGTCTTCACACGCTTCTGGCTACCTCGCATAACTTGGCGAAGGCCTCGGGGTCGCTTATCGCCAGGTCCGCCAGGACCTTGCGGTTGATCTCCACCCCGGCCTTCTTGAGTCCCCCCATGAACCTGGAGTAGGAGAGGCCGTGCTGGCGCGCCGCGGCCCCGATGCGGATCTGCCAGAGGCGACGCATATCGCGCTTGCGGAGCTTGCGCGAAACGTACATGTGGAGCCGCGCCTTGATCACCGATTGCTTGGCGATCCGCCAGCAGTTCTTGCGCTTCCCCTGGAATCCTTTGGCCTGCTTCAAGATCTTTCGACGACGCCTGGCATGGACGATACCGCCTTTGACGCGCATCCCTATCCCCTCCGCATATCAGACGTTGAGGACCTTGAGGAGACGCTTCCTATCGGCCCCTTTAACTTCCACGGGTCTGCGGGCCTGCCGCTTGTACTGCGGGCGCTTCTTCACGCGCTTGTGCTGGTAGCGGGCCCGCATGCGGAAGAGCTTCCCCGCGGCGTTTGCCTTGATCCTCTTGGCCACGGCCTTTTTGGTCTTCTTCTTGATCCTCATGAGGTCCCTCCTTTGCTGCGGATGGGGCTCAGGAGCATCTGGAGCGTCCTCCCCTTGGAGAGCGGTTGCTGATCCACCCTGGCGATCTCCTTGACCTCATCGGCTACCCTCGCCAAAAGCTCCCTTCCCTTGTCGATGTGGATTATCTGTCTCCCCTTGAAGAAGACGGTAACCCGCACCTTGCTTCCTTCCTCCAGGAACTCCTTTATGCGCTGAAGCTTGGTCTGGAAATCGTGTTCCCCGGTTTGTATCGTGAACTTAACCTCCTTGAGCTTCGCCGGCTTCTTCTGCTTCTTTTCGCGCTTCTCGAGCTGGTAGAGGTACTTCCCGTAGTCCACGATCTTGCATACCACGGGATTGTGCTCCGGCGCCACCTCCACCAGGTCCAATCCCTTCTCCTCGGCGAGCTTCAGCGCTTGCTGCAGGGGAACTACCCCCAGATTCTTCCCATTCTCATCGATGAGCAGTACCTCCCGAGCCCTGATCTCCTCGTTTACGCGGAACTTCCTCTTTATGCTTTCAACCCCCCTTTCGTTCCCCGAATTTTAGCCGCGCCCGAAGGACACGGCCAGATCAAGAGAGATAAATCCCCCTCTCCCGGATGAAGCGATCCACCGCTTCGGGAACGAGGTGCGAGACCGGAAGCCCGAGGCGGTACCTCCTCCGGATCTCGGAGGAGGAGATCTCCACTGGCTCCATACGTAAAAAGTAAACCTCGGCCCGATCCAGGGGAGGACGCCTGAGCTCCTCCTCCCTTATCCCCCGCCGGGGAGCGATTATAAACGGGCAAAGATCGAGGAGCCTATCCCCCTCCTTCCACGAGGGGACCCCCAGGAACGTGTCGGCCCCGAGGATATAGACGACCCCTTCCGGGTAGGCCCTGAGCATCTCCCGCACCGTGTCGATGGCGTAGGCCGGGCCTTCGGTGTCCATCTCGATCCGGGAAACCTCGAAGCCCGGCTTCCCCTGGATCGCCAGCTCCACCATCCGGAAGCGGAGCTCCGCCGGCACCTCCACCCTTTTGTGGGGAGGGTTCGCCGTGGGGATGAAGATCACCTTGCGGAGCTCGAACTGCTTCAGGGCCTCCTCCGCCACCCGGAGGTGGCCCAGGTGGATGGGGTTGAAGGTGCCGCCGAAGAGGCCCACTTTACCCCGAAGGCTCAAACTCCACCTCGATGTTCCCGATCCTTATGGGTTCCCCCGGCTGCCAGCCGGCCCGCCGCAGGGCCCGGAATACCCCCAGCCGCTCCAGCTGCTCCTCGAGGTAAACCCGGGCGTCCTCGGTGGAGAGGTCCAGCCTCCCGAGCCGCTCCACTTCCCTTCCCTCCACCACCCAGACCCCATCCTCCCGGGAGACCCTGACCCCTTTCCGGGGAACCAGCTTCCACACCTTAGTGCGGGGTTCGGCCCTGGGGAGCTCCTTGGGAACCTTCTCCAGGAGATCCACGATCCTGTGGAGGAGCTCCTTTATCCCCTGGCCCGTAACGACGGAGATGGGGTGGATCTCGATGCCCCTTTCCCGGAACCGCGATATCCGACGGGAGACCTCCTGGGGAGTGAGGAGGTCGATCTTGTTCCCGGCCACGAGCTCGGGTTTTTCCCTCAGCTCATCCCATGCCTCGAGCTCGCGGCGGATGGCGAAGTAGTCCTCCAGGGGATCCCGGCCCTCGACCCCCGCCAGGTCCACCATATGCAGGAGGACCCGTGCCCGAGCAGCGTGGCGCAGGAACCTATCGCCCAGGCCTTTACCCTCGTGGGCTCCCTCGATGAGCCCAGGGAGGTCCGCCATCACGAAGCTCCTCCCGTCCACCTCCACCACCCCCAGTTGGGGCTCCAACGTGGTGAAGGGATACGGGGCGACCTTCACCTTCTTCCGGGAGACCCGCGAGAGGAGGGAGGATTTGCCCACGTTGGGGAAGCCGATGAGGCCCACATCCGCTAGGAGCCTGAGCTCGAGTTTCAACCAGCGCTCCTCGCCGGGCTCGCCCAGCTCCCGGATCTTGGGGCCCTTCCAGCGGTTGGAGACGAAAGCGCTGTTCCCCCGTCCCCCCTTCCCGCCGCGGGCCACCACCACCCGCATCCCTTCCTCACAGAGGTCGGCGATCACTTCCCCGGTGTGGAGGTCCCGGACGATGGTCCCCACGGGAACGGGTATCACCAGGTCCCTGCCGCGTTTCCCCTGGCGTTTATTGGGCCCGCCCGGACCGCCGTCCTCGGCGCGGAAGTGGACCTGATGGGTGAAATGGACGAGGGTGTTCATGGAGCGGGTGGCCTCGAGGATCACATCCCCACCGTCACCGCCGTTTCCCCCATCGGGGGTACCCAAGGGGTTGTATTTGGTACGGTGAAAACTTATGAGGCCGTCGCCGCCCCGCCCCCCGGCGACGTGGATCTTGGCCTCGTCTACCCACACCCTAGGCCTTCTGGCCCTCCTCCAGGGGGATCACGTTCACGTAGCGGCGCTTACGGCCGGCGAACTGTACGTAACCGGTGGCCTTGGCATAGATGGTATAGTCACGGCCCATGCCAACGTTCTTCCCGGGCCAGAACCTGGTGCCGCGCTGGCGGACAATGATGCAACCGGGCCAGACGAGTTCGCCGCCGAACTTCTTTATCCCCAGCCGCTTGCCCGGGGAATCGCGCGTGTTCTGGGTGGAACCCTGGCTCGACTTGTGGGCCATACGATCACCTCCTTTCCCGGGTCAAACTCTCACGTCGAGGCCCACCTCGCGGACCACGACGCTTTCGGGCCGCTCCCGCTCCAGGGACCTCAATCCGAGCACCATGGTCTCGAGGATGGCGTCGAGCTCCCGGTCCAGGAAGGGATCGGAGCGGTCCACGAGGTAGGAGAGCCCCGCCTCGTCCTTGGTGGCCACGGGCGAGAGCCGCAGGTACTCCCGCATCCCCAGGAGGGGCGCCTCCACCAGGGCCCGGGCGGCGAGGGCCTCCGGCCCTTCCCCCTCCTTGCGGAAAGAGACCGAGCGTATCTTCCCATCGTCATCCCGCTCTATTCGCACCTCCACCATCTCAGCTCCTCTCTATGGAGAGGATGCGGGTGCGCATGAAGGGCTGGCGATGGCCCCGGAGCCTCCGGTAGCCCTTTTTGGGCCTGAACTTTTGGATGACCACCTTCGGCCTCTTGCCCACTTCCTTCACCTGGCCCACTACCCGGACCCCTTCCAGGTGGGGCCTGCCTATCCACACCTCGTCACCGTTGCGGAGGAGGAGGACCTTGTCGAATACCACCTTCTCGCCGGGCTCGACGCCTCGGATGAGCTCGTGCTCTACGACGGCCCCTTCTTCCACCTTGTATTGATGGCCTTGGATCTCCACGATGGCGTACATGGGCAACCTCCTTCGGGATTCTATCCCCTGGGCGGAGACATAACAATTATTCCCTCAGCGGATCCTCGTCCCAGGCGGGACTTCCCGATCCGGGGTGAGGATGGCGAGCTGTCCGTCGGAAGCCGCGAGGATCATGCACTCCGAGCGGACCCCACGTATCGTGGCGGGCTTCAGGTTCGCCACCACCGCCACGAGCTTTCCCACGAGCTCCTCCGGGGAGTAGTGCTTCTTGATCCCCGCCACCGCCTGGGCCTTCCTCTCCCCTAGATCCAAAAGGAGCTTGTAGAGCTTGTCCGTCCCGGGGATCTCCTCCACCGAGATGATCCTCCCCACAACGAGCTCCAGCTTCTGGAACTCCTCAATCGAGATCAATCCCTCCTCCTTCATCTCCCGGTAGCGGGCCTGGAGTTCCTCCACGTCTACCTTGCTCAGGGGGGGCTCGGGCCTCCTCTGGAGCACGATCCCCTCCACCCCCTGGAGGGCATCGCCGAGGCCGTGGGGGCCCAACCCCAGGATCCCGTTCACCTTGGCCGAGAACGACGGCACGAAGGGCTCGAGGAGAATCGAGAGGGCCTTCACCAGGTGGGCCGCCGAGGCCACCGCCTCCTCGTCCCCGCTCTCCCAGGGGGCCTTGTGCTGGAAGTACTCGTTCCCGAAGACGGAAAGCTTCGCGATCCCCTTCAGGGCCGTGGCCAACGATCCCTCCTCCACCGCCCTCACCGCCCGGTCGTAGACCCGCTGGATCTCGTCCCGCACGGCCCCCTCGGTGGGGACCTCGGGGACCTTGCCCGAGAACCGCGACCACACGAAGGAAAGCACCCTATGGACGAAGTTGGCGATGTTGTTCACGAAGACGGCGTTTATGGTGCGGTCGAAATCCTCCCAGGAGAAGTTCACATCGGAGGTCTCGGGGCGGTTGTAGAGGAGGTAGAAGCGCCAGTAGACCGCGGGGAGGAGCTCCAGGGCCTCGTCGGCGTAGATCCCCACCCGCCTCGTCTTGGAGAAACTCTCCCCCCCGATCCAGTTGAGGTACTCGGTGGCCGCGATCTGGTCGGGCAGGTGATAACCCTCGCCGGAGGCGATGAGCTGGGCGGGGAAGAAGATGGTGTGGAAGGGGATGTTGTCCTTGGCCTGGGTATAGACCTGCCAGACCTCGTCCCCGAACCAGAAGTCCCGCCAACGCTCCTCCTCCCCTTTGTTACGGAAGTACTCGATGGTGGCGGAGACATACCCCAGGGCCGCCTCGGCCCACACATAGATGACCTTCCCCTCGGCTCCCTCGAAGGGGGCGGGGATGCCCCAGGAGATATCTCGGGTCACGGCGCGGGGCTTGAGCCCGGCCTCGATCATCCGCTCGGTGAAGAGCTTCACGTTGCCGCGGAAGTCGCGGCTCCTCACGTACTCGAGGATCTTCGGGGAGAGCTTCTCCAGGTCGAGGTACCAATGGCGGGTCCTCTTGCGGACGATATCAGTGGAGCCGCAGAAGGCGCACCGGGGGTTCAGGAGCTGTTCCGG
Organism: Candidatus Bipolaricaulota bacterium; assembly: GCA_027027485.1. GTDB lineage: Bacteria > Bipolaricaulota > Bipolaricaulia > Bipolaricaulales > Bipolaricaulaceae > JALVLL01. The sequence continues at coordinate 9,063 of JALVLL010000197.1, forward strand.
CTCCAAAAGCCTCCCGCAGGCCTCGCACTGGTTGCCCAGCGCGTTGGGGTAGCCGCAGTAGGGGCAGGTGCCCACGATGAACCGATCCGCCAGGAACCGGTGGCACCCGTTGCAGTAAGCCCGCTCCTCCTCCCGGGAGAAGATGTAGCCGTTGGCCTCCATCTTCCTGTAGATATCGGTCACGAACTCGTAGTGGACCGGGGACTCGGTGGTGGTGTAGTTGTCGATGTCGATCTCGAAGCCCCTCAAGATCTCGACGATCCGCCAGTGGACCTCCTCCACGAGCTCCTTGGGGGATATGCCGCGCTTGTGGGCCTCGTACTCGATGCGGGTTCCGTGGGCATCGGTACCGGATACGTGCAGGGTCTCGTATCCCAACATGCGGTAGAAGCGAGTGAAAGCGTCCCCGGAGAGGAGGCATCCGATGAGGTTGCCGAGATGCGGCACCCCGGAGCCGTAGGGCCAGGCGCTACAGACGAGGACCCGCTTGATTTCCGATCTCAAGGTACACCCCCGTTTTCGGCCGCGATTATAACGCGCTCGATGGACCCTTGCTCAAGGAGGGGAAGACGGAAACTCTCTGCAACCAAAAATTCACCCTATCGGGATCGAACCCAACGGGGTCTCCTCTCTCCATCAAAGCCGCGGCTGCGGCGAGTCCCAGCTTGAGGGCCCTCTCTATCCCCCATCCCGAGGCCAGCCCTATGGCCAACCCCGCTACCACCGCGTCCCCGGCTCCCGCGGTGGATCTCGGACGTAGAGGCGGGGGCCAGGCGTACCAAGCCTGTCCGTCGCCGAAGGCCACCAACCCTCTGGCTCCCAACGTGATCACGACCCATCTCATCCCGGTCCCGTGGATCTCTTCAGCGGCCTGCAGGGCCTCTTCCAATCCGGTGATCTTCCTTCCCAAAAGCTCTTCGGCCTCGTATTGGTTCGGTTTGACGGCCGTCGGCCGGGCTTTCGTTGCCTCGCGAAGCGCTTCTCCGCTGGTGTCTAGGATCGAGGGTACGCCGCGCTTCGCCGCCAACCCGATCAATTCGCGGTATAAGTCGTGGCCACACCCATGCGGCAGACTTCCGCCCAATACAAGACAGGAAACCGTCTTCAGCCGAGCCTCAACCAACGCCAATAATTCCTTTTCGTGCCCTTTATCCATGACAACCCCCGGAGCGGTGATCGTGCTCTGCCAGTCCTCTTCCTCGTCCTTGAGGACGACGTTGAGCCGTGCCGCGCCATGGGCCTCTACGAACTCGACCTCTACGCCCCGTGAACGGAGGATCCGTTCCGCCATTTCCCCGAAAATACCCCCGGAAAAGCCCGTGATCCATACGGGCCAACCCAGGCTGGCCATCACGTAAGCCGATACCAACCCTTTGCCACCCAACCCCCATTCCGCCCTCGAGGCCCGTAGCGTGGCGTTCTTCCGGAAGCCCTTGAAGTAAAGCAGGTAGTCCATGCCGACGTTCGGGTTAACCACCGCTATCATCTTCCGGGGTCCTTTCACCGAGAAGTGTGGAATACAACCGGATTCTGGCGCTGGTCTCCACCCTGTTCAGGATATCGAAGGCCTCGTCGAGATCCCTCCCCACGCAAACGACCCCGTGGAAGGGGATGAGGACGGCCATACCGTGGTCCATTCCCTTGGCTCTGGTTCGCGTCAAGGCTTTGACTACTGCCTCCGCGAGTTCAGGGGAGTGGGCCGGCGCGGGTTCGGTCAAGGGGACGGCGCCCAGTTTCTCGGTGTACTCGGCCGTCGGAAGTATGGGCTTTCCCTTACAGGCGAATACCATGCTGTAGAAGGGGTGTGCGTGTATCACCGCGCCTACATCGGGGAACTCTCTGTAGATGGCGAGATGTAATGTGGCCTCGCGGGAAACTTGGCGGGATCGACCGAACGCTTCCCCGGTACGGAAGTCCACCACCACTATGTCCTTGGGCTCAAGACGCCACCGCCGACGCGAGCCTGTATAGCGAGGCGTCATGTAAATGAGGTCCCCTGCGCGCAGGGATACGTTCCCCCCGGCGAAATCCGAGAGCCGGAAGCGTCCGATATCTTCCGCTACGGAAACGATCCATCGGCGCGGATCCCTGTCTCGCTTTCTCATCGCTTTCGGGAGTACCTCTGCAGGAAGTTATAAGGATAGGGCAAGGGCACCGAACTGACTTCGTCGAGCCTTCGGATCTCCACATCGGAAAGGCCCCAGCCCACGGCCCCAAGGTTGTCCTCGATCTGTTCCAATGTACGGGCACCGAAGATGGGGACGATGTTTTCGGACTTGCGCAGGACCCAGTTCAACGCCACCTGGGCCGGGGTCTTACCCCGCTCCCGGGCGATCTCGATCAGGGTATCGATGATGTCCCAGGTTTTCTCCTTCACCCTCTGCTCGGGGAGGTCCTCAAAGCGATCGCGGCGGCCCCCCCGGGAATCGGGTGGAATCGGGGCGCCGCGGCGGTACTTCCCGGTGAGCCATCCCCCCGCCAGGGGAGACCAAGCGAGGAACCCTACACCCTCCTCCTCACACATGGGGATCAGTTCCCATTCGGACGAACGCACGAGGAGGCTGTATTCGGCTTGGAGGCTCGCGATCCCGCCCCACCCGTACATCCTGCAGAGCATGATCGACTTCATGAGGTGCGAGGGGGCGAAGTTGGAGATCCCGATGTAACAGATTTTTCCGGCCTTGAGGAGGTCGTCCAAGGCCCTGAGGGTCTCCTCTAGGGGGGTGGCGCCGTCGTAGCAGTGGAGCTGATAGAGGTCGATGTAGTCGGTCTGGAGCCTGCGGAGGCTTCCATCCACCGCCTCCACGACGTGTTTCCGGGAGAGGCCCGTATCGTTCGGTCCTTCTCCCGTGGGGAAATAGGTCTTGGTGGCGATGACCAGGGAGGAACGGCGGCCGTGCTTCTTGATCCACTTCCCGAAGATCCGCTCCGACTCACCATTGTTGTAGCTGTCGGCGGTATCGAAGAAGTTCCCGCCGGCATCGACGAATCTGTCGAGTATCTTGAAGGCCTCGGCTTCATCGGTCACCCAACCGAAGGTCTGGGTGCCCAGGCACAGCTCCGACACCTTGAGACCCGTCCTTCCCAAAAAGCGGTATTCCATTTGCCCTCCTTCAGTGGGCGTGGGGAAACCTCGGGCCCCTTTCCCTTTCGACTACCCAGAGGCCTAATCCCTCCCGCCTTACCCTTTCGTAGCCGTGGCCCGCCTGGGCCAGGTACACGACGAAGAATATGAGGGGTTCCGCCCCTGTGTTGACCATCCTGTGGGCGCAGCCTGGGGGATGTGGGCCACTCGAGCTTACCCGTCTCCATTTCCTTCTTCCGTGAGGGACACGAGGCGCCCGAAGACCTCCCGGAGCGCCTCATAGGTCTCCTGGAAGAGTTCGTGGACACGGGTGTAGGTCTCCTTCCCCGGGCCCGGTTCCACCACTTCGCCGATCCCTACAAACCTCTCCGCCGCCGCGGCGAAGTCAGCGACGAGTCCCACCCCTACGGCTCCGGCCATCGCCGCCCCCAGGGCGGTTGCCTCCAGGGGCGCTGCGGTGATGTTAAGCGGGATCCCGAGGACATCGGCCAGGATCCGGTCCCAAAGAAGGCTTTTGACCCCGCCCCCGATCGCCCTCATCTCATCGAACCTCACCCCCAGTTCCTTCAGGGCGAGGAAGATGGTGCGGAGGTTGAGGGCGACCCCCTCGTAGACGGCTCGCAGGAGATACGCCCTGGTGTGTTTCCGCGTGATCCCAAGGAAGACGCCGCGGGCGTTGGGATCCCAGTGGGGGCTCCGTTCCCCCATGAGATAGGGGAGGAAGAACAGCCCCTCACACCCAGGTGGGATCCTTTCGGCCTCTCGTTCGATGAGATCGTAGGGACTGAGTCCCAACCACTCCGCCAGCTTGGCCTCCAGGGCACCCAGCGTTTCCTTCGCCCACTCAAGGGAACTCCCGGCGTTGTGCATCGTGCCGTTCGGGGAGTAGAGCGCGGGGTCGAGGTGGGGCCAGGTGAATGTCCGCATCTTGGGATCCAACACGGGCTCCTCGCTCGCCCCGGCCACCCAGGCGGAGGAGCCGAGGTAGATGTGACCGATCCCGGGCCGGACCGCGCCGGCCCCTGCGGTGGCGCATACCCCATCCCCGCCCCCGATTACCACCGGGGTCCCAGTGAGAAGGCCCGCCTCTTTCGCCACGTCCCTCCTCACTTTCCCAACCACTTCTATGGAAGGAACGACTTCCGGAAGGAGCTCCCGGGGGATCCCGGCCGCGGCGAGCATCTCCTCCGACCAGTCGCGACGACGGATATCCAGGAGCCCGGTGCCGCAGGCGTCGGAGTAGTCGGTGACCCAGCTCCCCGTAAGCCTGTGGACGATGAAGTCCTTTGCCTGAAGGAACTTGTGGACCCCTTCGAGGACCCGGGGCTCATGCGCCATGAGCCACATGATCTTCGGGGCCGAATACGCCGGCCCTACCCGATGGCCCGTGATCCGGTAGGCCTCCCCCAGTCCCACCCTCTCGAGGAGCCTTTCCGCCTCGGCGGTGGCCCGCTGGTCCGCCCAGATGATCGCCCTCCTAAGAGGCGTCCCGTCACCGGCGACGGGGAGGCATCCCATCATCTGGCCAGAGAAGGAGACGGCCGCGATCCCCCCGGGGGGGATCCCGGCGCCCGAGATGACGTCGCGGGTGGCACGACAGAAGGCCTCCCACCAATCGTTCGGGTCCTGTTCGGCCCGGGTGGCGCCGGGGTAGTCCGTAGGATAGGGGGAGAAAGAGCTCCCGACCATGCGGCCCGATCCCAGATCGAAGAGGACCGCCTTGTTCCCCGTCGTCCCCAGGTCATGGGCCAAGAGGTATGACCTCTCCATCCTCCACCTCACTTACCGATAGGGATAAGGCCTTTGATGAAGTACCGCTGCAACCCGATGGTTATAGCGATGGGGGGGAGGACGGCAAGGGTCGAGAGAGCCGAGATATCCCACCATTGGGGACCACGTTGGAAGTGTTGCATCGCGATGAGGATCGGCATCGTCTGGGCCTTTGAATAGGTGAGGATCAGGGCGAACAGGAACTCGTTCCAGGCGAAGACAAAGCACAAAAGGAAGGTGGCCGAAAGGCTCGGGAGGACCATGGGGACCACCACCCGGAAGAAGGCCTGTGCCCGCGAGGCCCCATCAACCAGGGCCGCTTCCTCGATGCTTTGTGGGATCTGGGAGAGGAAGTTCGCCATGATCCAGACCGCCAGCGGCAGATTGAAAGCGATGTATACCAAGATGAGCCCCATGTGGGTATCGAGGAGCCCGGTAACCCGGAACATCAAAAATACCGCAAGGGCCGTGATGATCGGGGGCATCATCCGCTGGGAGACGATCCAGAGGAGGATATCGTCGTTCTTCATGGGGCCAAAGCGGAAGCGGTAACGGGTGAGGGCGTATGCGGCCATGGAGCCCAAGAGGGCGGCGAAGAAGGAGCTTATGCCTGCTACGATGAGACTGTTAACGAAGGGTGTGATCAACTCGCGGCGCTCCACGGTAAAGATCCGCACCCACCACTTGGGGGTGGGCTTGAAGTCGACCCAGGGCAGATACTTGGGACCGAGGAACACATCGAGCTTTTCCTTGAAAGAGGTGGTGACCATCCAGAAGATGGGGAAGATCACCACCACCGTCCAGGCGATGAGGACGAAGTATGTCAGGACGTCGGCTACCCTACTCCTCATCTCCTCACTCCAGTGAGATCTGACGGGCCTTCCGGGTGAGGAGGAAAAAGAGCACCGAGGAGGCGAGGACCACGAAGAAGAGGCTGAAGGAGATCGTGGCGCCGTAGGCGAGGTCGAAGGCCCGAAGCCCTACACTGTACCCGTAAAGGGTTAGGCTCTCCGTTACCAGCCCCGGTCCCCCTCCGGTCATGATATAGATGATGTCGATGATCTTAAAGGCCTCCACCGAGCGGAGGAAGACGGCCGCGATCGATGCCGGCGCAAGGAGCGGGAAGGTCACGTAGAAGAAGATCTTCCAACCCGACGCCCCATCGACCTTCGCCGCCTCGATGTAGTCCTTGGGGATCCCTTGAAGTCCTGCGAGGAGGATTAGGATCATAAAGGGGGTCCACTGCCAGATATCGGTAAGCACTATCGAGTACATGGCGACATTGGGATCGCTGAGCCACCCCACAGCCCTAAAGCCGAGATGTCTGAGGAAATCGTTGAAGGGACCCCGGGTGTCGTTGAGCATCATCCGCCATATGTAGCCCACTGCAATGGGGGCAAGCATCATGGGGAGGAGGAATGTTACCCGGAAGAAGGTCTGTCCTCGGATCCGACGGTTAAGGAGCATGGCGAGGAGGAGTCCCAGGACGTACTCGCAGAATACCGAAAGGCTCACGATCTTCAGCGTCACCACGAGGGAATTCCAGAACCGGGAATCGTGGACGAGCCTTGTCCAATTCCTGACGCCGGTGATGGTTATCCGGAGGGTTCCCCCCTCGAAGGAGACCTTCCCGAAGGCCATAGCCAGGGTGAAGAGGAAGGGGAATATCGTGAGGAGTAACAATATCACTACGGTGGGGGTCAGGAACAACCGCCCCTGCCACTGCACGACCCTGCCGCCTTTCCTTCGCCTCACGGACATGAAATAAGGGCCCCGGGTATCCCGGGGCCCTTCCTCCTTCCGGCTACACCTTACTCTACCGGGAGGCCGAGCGAGAGCCTGTATGCCTTAAGCTGGTTCTCCCGCCCAAGCTCCTCGGTAATCCGTTCCCAGGCCCCGGCCACGGCGTCCAGGGCTTCCTGCGGGGACTTCTGGCCGGCAGCCGCCAGGGCGAGCTCGGCGTCCAACGCCTCGAAGTAGCGTGCGCCGCCGGGGACCCTGAGGTCGGGTTGGACGTTCGGGTGGGCGATGGTGTCCTGGATCGCCTTGAGATAAGCCGCGGCGGCCTCCGGGCTGAAGCCAAAAGCGATCCACCCGGAGAGCTTCTCGAAGTGGCTATAACGGTAGGGGTTGAAGCCGGTCTCGGGGGTGGTCACAGAGCGGTAGCTGTTCTCGGGGCTGGCGAGGAATGAGATGAAGTCGTAGGCGGCCTCTATGTTCGGGCTCTTGGCGTCTATCCCAGCCACCCAACCCCCGAAGGCCAGGTACGGGGCCTGGTTGGGCTCGGCGAACTCGACCCATTCGCCCTTCTTGTAGTCCCAGACGGTGGTGGCGCCGGGGAGGATCGCGTAGCCCACCTTGCCCTTTACCACGGACTCCTCGCCGACCTCGGACAGCACCCCGATATCGCCCCAGTCGATCGCCATGGCGGCTTCACCGGCAGCGAAGACTGTCCGAATCTCCCCGGAGTCCATGTTGATCATACCGGGGACCCCGAACTTCATGATCTCGATGTAGTCCTCGAGGGCCTTAACGTGGCCGGGGGAGTTGATGAGGGGCTCCATCGTTTCGGGATCGAAGAAGAGGCCACCGGGCTGTCCCGGGATCGAGACATAGCCCGCGGCCCTGGAGAAGAAGGTCCAGTAGGCCTGGTCGTCCTTACGGCGGGCCTCAACGACACCGTACTCGGGCCGACCGTCGTTATCCCAGTCCCAGCCGTTGAAGAACTCGGCGATGTCCCTCACTTCCTCCCAGGTACGCGGTGGGACGGGTAGGTCGTAGCCGTACTTCTCCTTGAACTTGGCCTGATACTCGGAGTTCTCCAGGGCATCCTTCCTGTAGTAGAAGATGTGGCAGTCGCCATCCACCGGGACCGCGAAGACCGTGCCGCCCCAGGTGACGATGCGCTCGCGGTAGACCGGGAGGATGTCATCCCAGGCGATCCGGGGGTCCTTGGCGATGAAATCATCCAAGGGAGCAAGGAAGCCGGCTCCGGCGAAGTCGGGAAGCCAGGCCGCTGGGAAGATAACGATATCGTAGAGGCGCGCCCCCAGAGCGAAGGACGAATACATCTTCGGATAGAGCTCAGCCCAGGGGGCAGTGATCAGGCGTACTTTGCCACCGGTCATTCGCTCCCAGTCGGGAGCGAACATCTGCACCGGTTTGGCGATAAAGGGCGGCGGCTGGGTGAAGACCGTGATCGTGACACCCTCAAATCTCTTCTCAGCTCCGAAAACGGAAATCCCGAGCAACAAGATCCCGATTGCCACCAAAACTTTCCTCATCTTTTATCCCTCCTTGGGACAAGAGGATTCTCGGTTAATACGAAACACCTCCCCCTTTAGCTCTCACCTCCCTCTCCATGGCCTTGAAGCCCCCTGAATATGTATGTTGTTGTAAAAACAGGATGCTACTGAGCCAGAAGGGGACCAAGGCCGTAATGATGGGCTTTTTATACACAAGACCTTCGCCTCCGTCCGTCCAATCTGTCCCGGGGAGGGGCCACGGAACCCCGCACTTTTAATTCGACCTCTAACCTGACCACGGACGTCTTCATCTCCTGTCGGTCTTTGATCATGGCAAGCAGAATTTGAGTTGCTTGCCGGCCGATCTCGTACGGCCGCTGTGCCACCGTGGTAAGAGGAGGATCGAAGGCCCCGGCCCATTCGAAGTCATCGAACCCAACCACGGAGATATCTTGTGGGCATTTGAGGCCGCTCTCCCTTATGGCTTGCATCGCGCCTATGGTCATAAGGTTATTGGTGGCGAATATCGCCGTGGGGGGGTCCGCCCGTGAAAGCAAGGTTTTACATGCTTCCCTGGCGGCGGCAACCCTTGAGTATCCGCGGACCACAAGGGAAGGATCCGGCGGTATTCCGTGATCCTTGAGCGCATTAAGGTACCCCCGGTACCGTTCCTTTGTGGTTGAAACGTCGGAGAGGCCGAGCACGATCCCGATGCGTCGGTGACCATATTGAATGAGATGGGATGTGGCTAAATACGCTCCCTCCTCGTTTCGGGAAAGCACTGCGGGTGCCGGGATGTCTGGAAGGACGCGATCGATGAAGACGATGTGCATCTTCCTTTGGATCAAGCGGTGGATGAGCTCGTCGTTTTTCCCCGTAGGTGCGAGGATAAGTCCGTCCACTCGGCGACGACAGAGGAGTTCCAGGTAGAGCCGTTCATTCTCAAGCGATTCGCTGGTGTTACATATGAGCACACTATAGCCATTTTCGCGCGCGCAGTCCTCGATACCCCGGACCAGTATGGCGAAGAAGGGATTGGTGATGTCGGAGATCACGGCCCCGATGACGTGGGTGGTGCGGGTACGGAGGGACTGTGCGGCGGCGTTTGGGTAATAATCGAGCTCTTCCATGACCCTCCGGACCCGCGCCGCGGTCTGGGGGGCCACTGGTTTGGTACCATTGATCACATAGGAGACAGTGGCCACCGATACCCCTGCACGCTTCGCGATGTCGCGGATCGTCGCCATATCTAACCGATTAACCTAAACGTTTAACCCACTATATCCCTTCCTCCCTATGTAGTCAAGGACCGCCTACTGAGCTTCAGACATGAGTTGGGACAGGTGGGCTGAGGATGTTTCTGAAAAAGGAAAGGGCATGGACAAGGACCTTTTCCCCGGCGGAGGCCTGCAATTTTGGTCGCACCACAAGCAGCACAAATAGCCCGGAATAAAGCCGCCATCTTCCGGTTCCCCCGTAAAGTTCGTCCCTGAGCTCCTCCCCCAACACCAACCCTATCGCATACGCCAAAAGCACCAACGCCACCATCCCCTCCATGTACTCCCCGGTCTTGTTCATCAGCCGCTCGAGACCAAACACCGACTTCAAATCCCGGAAGCCCTCCTCGATCTTCATCCTCTTTCTGTAGATGGAAAGGGCTTTTTGGGGATCGAGGTCAGTGATGACCCATAGGGGTTCAGCATGTCCCTTCTCCCACACACCGCCCACGTTCACCTCCACCTCACCCCGGTAATAAACGCCATGGAAGGAGCCCCGCTCCCCTTGGCCCAGGGAAAGGGTGATCTTCCGGCCCTCTTTATCGGTGAGGGTGGGGTTTCGGGCGGTATTGAGGCGCACGACGAAATGGATCCCCGCCTCCTTCAGGTTCCCAAGGAGCCACGAGTAGCTGAATTCGCGGTCCAAGACCAGGGGTTTATCCCCAATAAGCCCACGGACCCCGTTGAAGGCCTCAAGGTGCAGGATGTTCCTGGAGATGCCTTCCCGGGAGATGGTGCGAAGGTACGGGGACGAAGGCGAACGGGATCACCCTTCCCCGGAAGGGGAAGGAGAGGACCAGGATCCCGAAGCCCCTTTTCCCGTCCTTGAGCCTCCCCACATAGGGGGTCCTTTTGGCCTGGGGTCTGGGGATCTCGGTGGGATCGCAAAGGATGAAGGGGGCGTCATGGTGGAAGAGGCGGAGGAGGGCATCTTTGAGGGGAGCCCGTTTGAGGAAGCGGTAGATGGATTTCTGGGCGGCGAAGAAGCTTGTGGGCAGGGCGCGGGAGATCTCGGTGATCCTTGGGGAGCGGGCTTTAAGGATGCCCCCAGATGATCAGGGCGGCCTTCCGGGACAGGTCTTCCCGATCGAAAAGGAGGGAGGTAAACTTGTAGAGCTTGTTGGGTTTTAAGATCTTCTATGGATCACCCCCTGCGGTCAAGTTGGCCGCAGGGGGTGTCCCATCTCATGTCACAAGCTCAGGCACAGGACTTGAAGCGTTGCCCGGTTGTGTTTACATAAATGCCCGCCATGGAGGTGAAGGAACGCCGTTACTTGATACTACGCGACCTGGTGGAGCTCTACATAAGGAAGGGGGAGCCCGTATCCTCCAGGGAGCTCGTGGAGGAGTACGGGTACCCCTGGTGTTCCGCCACGGTCCGGAACGAATTAGCCGCGTTGGAGCGGGAAGGGTACATCTACAAGCCCTTCTCCTCCTCCGGCAGGATCCCCACCCCTAAAGGGTACCGGTTCTATGCCAACTGGATCCTGAAGGCAGCCGGGCTCAGGGGGCTCGACGACGAGAAGGCCCTGGAGGGCCTGGAGCACCTCATCTCGGGCTACAGCGCCCAGGGGCTTTGGAAGGCCGCCGCCTCCTTCATCGCCTTCATGGCCTCCCAGGTGGGGTTCCTCATCCCCCCGGATGTGGAGGAGCTCAAGATCGTGCGGGCAGTGCTCGTGCGGAACCGCGACAAAAGCGTGACGCTCCACCTCTTCACCGAGGGGGGATTCTCGGGCGAGTACTACATCCGCCTCTCCCGTCAGGTGAACGACGCCGAGCTCAGGGAGGCAGAGGAGGGCCTGGAGGAGCTACTGCGGGGTAGGTCCCTGAGGGAAGTGGAGGAGGGGATCAGAGAGAGGGCGGCCATCGGCGGCGGGAAGGCCGGCGAGCTCATCGGGGAGATCCTGGGCTCCCTGGGGAGCGGCCGGAGGAGGGTCTACATGGCCGGGCTGGAGAACCTGGCCGAGGCCATAAGGAAGGGGCTCGATGTGAAAGCCCTCCTCAAGTTCCTCGGGGACGAGCGGGCGTTCATGGAACTCGTCCTCGGCTCCCGCCCCCGGGGGGAGGGGGTCCAGGTGCGGGTGGGCGACCTCCCCGCCGAGGGGCTGGAGGATTTCGCCCTGATATATTCCGGGTTCTACCGGGGCTTAGGGGTGCTCGGCGCCTTCGGGCCGGTCTGGCTCGATTACGCCAGGGCCATCGCCACCGTGGAGCTCGTGGCAAGGCTCCTCTCCCGCCCCGGGGCCATATCGCCCCACGGGGACCATCAGCCCCAGTAATCCCTGGGGTCGTAGCGCAGCGGGGCTTTATCGCCCGCCCAGGCCTCCACTACCTCCCCCACGAAGATGGTGTGGTCCCCAGCGGGGAAGCTCCCCACGAGCCTGCAGTCGAGCCATGCCGCCACCCCCTTCAGGATCGGTGCCCCGGTCACAGCGGTCCTATAGGGGACATCGGCGAACTTATCGATATCGCGGCCGCTTACGAGGCCGAAACGGCGGGCGAGCTCCACTTGGCCCTCGGCGAGGACGTTCACGGAAAAGGCCTCGGCCCTCGCGATGAGGTCGTGGCTGAAGCGGGTCTTCCCTACGGCCACCGCCGCCAGTGGGGGACGATGCGACACCCTCATCACCCACGCACATGTGAGGGCGTTCACCCGGCCTCCGTGGGCGGCCCCCACCACATAGACCCCGTAGGTGAACTTCCCGAAGGCCCGGGAGACGGGGTCCCCCATCAGTATCCCCCTAAAAGGATCGCGAGGAGCGCCTTCTGGGCGTGGAGGCGGTTTTCGGCCTGGTCGAAGATCACCGAGTGCCCAGAGCGCGCCGCCTCATAGGTGAGCTCCTCGCCGTAGTGGGCCGGGAGGCAGTGCATGAGCAGGGCGTCGGGTTTCGCCCGGGAAAGGAGACCCATGTCCACCGTGAACCCGGCGAAGTCCCGTTTCTTCTTCTCGGCGATGGCCTCCTCGCCCATGGAGACCCAGACGTCGGTGTAGACCACATCGGCGTCCTCCACCGCCTGCTTCGGGTCGTGGAGCACCTCCACCTCCCCGCCCGCGGCCCGGACCCTCTCGAGGACCTCTTCCCTGGGCCCGTAACCCTCGGGGCAGGCCAGGCGGAAACTGAGGCCCAGCTTGGCACAGGCGAGCATCAAGGAGTTGGCCACGTTGTTGGGATCGCCCACGAAGACCAAGGTGAGCCCCTCCAGGCGCCGCTTCTTCTCCCAGATGGTGAGCATATCCCCCAGGGCCTGGCAGGGGTGGTAGGTATCGGAGAGGCCGTTGATAACTGGTACGGTGGCGAAGCGGGCGAGCTCTTCCACCACCGCGTGCTCAAACACCCTGGCCATGATCCCGTGGACGTAGCGCGAGAGCACCAGCGCCACGTCCTCCGCGGTTTCCCTCACCCCCAGCTTCACCTCATCGGGTCCGAGATAAAGCGCCTTTCCCCCGAGCTCCTCCATCCCCACGGCAAACGAGACCCGGGTCCTGAGGGAGGGCTTCTGGAAGAGGAGCGCCAGGGTCTTCCCCCGGAGGACATGGTCGTGGGGGATGCCCGCCTTCCTTTCCTCCTTCAGGCGCTTGCCCAGCTCCAGTACCTCCCAGATCTCCTCCCGGCCCCAGTCGGCCAAGCTCACGAGGTCCCTTTTTTGAAGCTTCATCCTTTACCCTCCGTTTATCTCGCGGTGCCGAGCCCAGGCACCCTGATCCGGCGCTCAAGCCCCCTCAAGGCCATGGTCACGAGGAGCACCAGAGCGAGGTATATCAGGGCCACCACGGCGTAGACCTCGAAGAAACGGAAGTTCCGGCTGGCGATGGTCCTCCCCACCCCGGTGAGATCCGGGAGCCCGATCAGGTACACGATGGAGGTGTACTTCAGCATGTAAACGAGCTCGTTGGACCACGCCGGAAGCACGAGCCTCAACGCCTGGGGAAGTACCACGTAGAGGATGGCCTGCCAGCGGGTCATCCCCAGGGAGAGGGCGGCCAAAGTCTGGCCCCGCTTCACCGCCTGGATCGCCCCGCGGAAGTACTCGGCCTGGTAGGCGGCGGTGTTCAGCCCCATGGCGATGATCCCGGAAAGGAGGGGGGTGAGCCTCAGGCCGAGCCCCGCCAGGCCGAAGTGGACCATGAAAAGCTGCACGAGAAGCGGTGTCCCCCGGAAGAACTGCACGTAGGCGCTGGCGAGCCAGTAAAGGGGTCCGCGGGTGTAGATCCTGGCGACGGCGAGGAGGAACCCCAACACGGCCCCGATGGAGATGCAGGCCGCCGTGAGCTCCACCGTGAGCGTAAGCCCCTTGCCCAGATCGGGAAGCCATTCCCACTTGAAGAGCAGGTTCATCAGCCGCTTTTCCCGTAGAACTCGGTGATCTTCCGCAGGAACTCCGCGGTCCGGGGGACCCTGGGGTTCGTGAAGAGGACCTCGGGTGGCCCTTGCTCCACGATCACCCCGTGCTCCATGAAGATGATCTCGTCGGCCACCGCCCTGGCGAAGCCCATCTCGTGGGTTACCACCAGCATGGTCATCCCGCCCTCCGCGAGCTCGATCATCACCTCGAGGACCTCCCCGATGAGCTCCGGGTCCAGGGCCGAGGTGGGCTCGTCGAAGAGGATGAGCTTGGGGTCCATGGCCAAAGCCCTGGCGATGGATACACGCTGCTGTTGCCCCCCGGAAAGCTGCGCCGGGTAGGCGTCGGCCTTGTCGGCGAGGCCCACCCGCTCCAGTTCCCGCAATGCCCTCTCCCGGGCCTCCCTCTTCGGCACCCTCTTCACCCGGATGAGCCCCAGGGCCACGTTGTCCAGGGCGGTGAGGTGGGTGAAGAGGTTGAAGTCCTGGAACACGAAGCCGATCTGGGACCTGATCCTGTAGATGTTGGTCCGCGGGGAGGTGACCTCCACCCCATCGAGCCAGATCCGGCCCCGGTCGGGCTCCGTCAGGCGGTTGATGCAGCGCAGGAGCGTGGATTTCCCGGTACCCGAGGGACCGATGATCACCTTGGTCTCCCCCTTCTCGAGCTCGAGGGAGATCCCCCGCAGCACCTCTTCCCTGCCGTACCTCTTGTGAAGGTCCTCCACCACCAGGAGCGCCATCTCAGAACCTCTCCCCCGCTCCCCTCATCTCGAACCCGGGGATCCGGTAGCGCCGCTCGAGAACCCCGAGGAGCCAGTTGCCCAGATACGTGAGCACCAGGAAGAACAGGGCCACCAACATGAAGGCCGGGAGCGCCAGGGCGTAGTTCCGCCCCACGATGAACCTGGCCTTCCGGAACACCTCTATCACCCCGATGGCGGAGGCCAGGGTGGTGTCCTTGAGGACCGAGGAGAACTCGTTGGACCACGGGGGGATGGAGAGGCGCAGCGCCTGGGGGAGGATCACGTAGCGGATGGCCTGGAGCCTGGTCATCCCGATGGAGAGCGCCGCCTGCATCTGCCGCTCCCCCACGGCCTGGATCGCCCCGCGGAAGATCTGGGACTGATAGGCCGAGGACCTCAGGCCCAAGGCTATCACCGCGGCGATGAAGGGGGTGATGGGCACGTGGAACTGCCTCAGGCCGAAGTAGATGAGGAGAAGGAGGACCATCTCCGGGACCCCGCGGAAGAACCACTCGTAGCCTACGGCCAACGCAGCCGGGACCTTGGGCGAGTAGACCTGGACCAGGGCGATCAGGATCCCGAGGACGAACCCCAGGGCGATCAGGCCCAGGAGGATCTGGACGTTCACCCAAAGCCCGGAAAGGAGCGTGGGTACCCCCTGTACCAAGGTGTTCCAGTCCGAAAGGCTCATATTCGGGGGCAATAATAAAAAGCGGGGAGGGGAGTCTCAAAAACCCCTCCCCGCCGGATCGCTTCACTCAGCGGACTTAGTGGCCAGGCACTTGGCGTACTGGAGGACCCTCTCCTCGGGGGAGAGCTCCCCGTTGTAGAGGGTGTCGATGCATGCCTTCCGGGCGGCCTCCACCTTCGGGATGGGCGGCCCGAAGTAGGACTGGACCAGGTAGAACCAGGGGGAGTCCGGCAGTATCCGGAGCTTCACCTTCCACTGGCCCTCCGCGGGGAGCGAGAGGTCGTACCGGAGGCCGAGCTTCAGCATCCCCTCGTTGATCCGGGGCAAGAGGCCCTTCGGGTCGCCGCTCGCCACTAGGAACCCGAAGTACTCGTTGGTCTCGATGATATCGAGGATCTTCAGCTCCGGATAGGCGGCGAGGGACTGCTGGGAAGCGGGCTCGTCCTGGACCACGGCGGCGAGGCGGCCGTGGACGAGGTCGAGCACCGCCTCGGGATAGGTCTCATAGAGCACGAGCTTCACATCGACTCCCTTGTCCACCAGGTTCGACTGCACCCAATCGGCCCCCGTGGTCCCCCGCTGGGCCCCGATCCTGTGGCCGCAGCAGAAGAGGTCATCCAGGGACGCGAACTTCGAGTCCTTGCGGACGAGGACCGCTTGGTTGGAGAGCCAATAGGGGTTTGAGAAGTCGACGACCTCCTCGCGGTCGGCCTTGATGGTGAACCCAGAGGCGCCGATGTCCACTTCGCCGAGCCTCACCGCGGGGATAATGGAGTCGAAGGCGAGGGGTCTGATCTCGATCTCGTACCCCATCAGCACGGCGATACAGCGCATGACGTCGAGGTCGAAACCGAGGTAGTTGCCCTCGGGGGAGACCCATTCGAACGGGGGCCAGGGCATATCCGAGGCCACGATGTACTTCTCGGCCCCCGTCGCCACCAGGCCCGCGACGAAGAGCAAAACCAACGCCACCAATGCCTTCCTGCGCATACCCACCTCCTCGGACGAGTTGGATGGCCAAAAGGCACTATACCGTGGGGAAACGCGGCCGGTCAACCCCCGCGGGATCAGGGGAGTTCCCATTCCGAGTAGACCGGCAAGAGGTCCACCGGCTCATACCCCCGGCGCTTGGCCACGATCCGATGGAAGGTGCGCTGGAAGAGGCCGTTCCAGGAGGCGGCGAGGTCGTTGTAACGCCGGCGGGCGAGGTCGAACTCCTCGGTGGCCCGGGCGAGCTCGTCCTGGCAGGCCCTGAGCTCCGGGGGCCGCTCCCGTGGCAGGGCGCTGTAGATCCTCCAGAGGAGGGCCCGGAGTTTCTCCTCGAGCTCGGAGATGGAGGCCGGGGAAAGCCCTTCGGTCCGTGCTTCGGCGAGGACGCGCTCGAGCTCCTCCCTTCCCTTGGGAACAAGCCCCTTTGCGGCGAGGATCCGGGAGAAGTCCTCCAGGCACTTGAGCCTCTCCCGGAAGGCCCGCTCGGCCCCCTCCCAGGCCTCCTCTAGCCTCCTTTTCCCGGCCTCGAACCTCCGGGAGATCCGCCTCACCTCGAGCCAGAGGAGGAAGGCGACCAGGGCCACGAG